>JBFEXG010000058.1:0-10755 GCA_041546005.1 Paracoccaceae bacterium | reverse complement strand
GATTTCGATCTTGAAGTCGACGAGCCGGATGCCAACGCCATGCATGACGCCCGACATGAAATCGTTCACCCGCAGGGCAATCGAAACGATATCGTCGAGGTCTTGCTGGCTGGCCCAGCCGAAGGCCACGATATATTCCTCAGGCACAAGGGGATCGCCAAGCGCGTCGTTCTTGTAGCTGAATTCGACGATCGGGCGCGGCAGCTGGGTGCCCTCTTCCATGCCAAGGCGCTTGGCCATCGAGCCCGCGGCATAGTTGCGCACGATCACCTCGAGCGGGATGATCTCGACCTGACGGATCAGCTGCTCGCGCATATTCAGGCGCTTGATGAAATGGGTCGGCACACCGATTCCCTGAAGGCCGGTCATAAAGAACTCGGACAGGCGGTTGTTCAACACGCCCTTGCCGTCAATCGTCGCTTTCTTGGCGCCATTGCCGGCGGTCGCGTCATCCTTGAAATACTGCACAAGGGTTCCCGGCTCGGGGCCTTCATAGAGAACCTTGGCCTTGCCTTCGTAAATCTTCTTGCGACGGGCCATGCCTACCTCTCGCCCACACGCGCGGCTCCGCCATAGAGCCTCACAGACGTGCGTCATGTGGGCCTCATAGTCCATGCCCCCCTTGCGGGCAAGCGCATCCGCGGGCATATCAGGTTTAACAGCAATTCCAGAGTAAGGACCCGAGCCTCATGTCCACTTTTGACGATCGCGAACACGCCTTCGAAGCCAAATACGCTCTCGACGCCGAGATGCAGTTCAAAGCCGCCGCCCGCCGCGACAAGCTTCTGGGTCTTTGGGCCGCTGGCCTGATGGGCAAGTCTGGCGATGACGCAGCCGCCTATGCCGCTGATGTTGTCCGCGAAGACCTCAAGCACGCCGGTGACGAAGACGTCTATGAAAAGCTTGCCGCCGATCTTGGCAGCCTCGCCGACGAGGCCACCATCCGCGGCAAAATGAAAGAGCTGCACCTCGTCGCCAAAGATCAGATCATGAAAGAAATCAACTGATCTCAAAGCGTTAACATAGATTTCGGCCTCTCTAGCGGCGCGCGGTACAAGCCGGGCGTCGCTTCTTTTTCGCCCTTAACCCGGCCTTCACCGGCGGCGACTAGCCTTATCTTCGTGGTGAAACGGGAGCACGTCATGGAAATGGGGGAAAGGCGCCTACTGGGCGCACGAATTTGGCATCTATGGCCGATTGCCGCCCTCGGGGCCGGAGTATGGATTCTCGCGAAGCGGCTTGATGGGGTTGAACCCTCTCATGTTCTCGAGGCGGTGGGCGCGGTATCGCCCACCGGTTGGCTGGGAGCGATCGCGGCAACTTGGCTCAGCCTGATGGCGGTCGGACAATACGACGCGGTTCTGCATCGCGCCCTGAAGACCGGAATCTCGCCGCACATCGCACGCCGAACCGGACTCATCGCAATCTCAATTGCCCAAACAGCCGGATTTGGGACGCTGGTCTCCGCGCTTGTCCGGTGGCGCTGCCTGCCCGACTGGTCGCTGTGGCAGGCGGCGCGGTTCTCGCTTCGGGTCAGCCTGTCGTTCCTGCTTCTTTGGTCGTTTCTGGCGGCGGTTGCGGTCGCTCTTTGGACCGAAGCACCGGAAGCAGCCGTCTGGGCCGCTGCGGGGGGCCTGATCGCCTTTGGCCTCGTCGCCGGCGCCCCACCCCTACGCAGGCTCGTATACCAACTGATCCCTCGGGGGGCATTGGGGCCGCTCCTAGCGGCCGCACTTGTCGACACGGTCTTTGCCGCCGTCGCCCTCGCCTGCCTTTTGCCCGGCGGCTTTACCATCGGACTTTCGCTCTACCCAATCTACCTTCTGGCCCTTGGTGCCGCTCTGGCGACCGGCGCTCCCGGAGGGCTTGGGGCGTTTGAGCTCGTTCTCCTTGCCCTTCTGCCCCACCCCGATCAAGCCGCCCTGATCGGTGCCATTCTTGCTTTTCGGATCATCTACTATGTTTTGCCTGCCTTTCTGGGGCTGGCTGGCCTAATGCGCCCCATAACCCCCCTTGTGTCTGAGCGACGGAACGCGCGCGCGCCTTCCGATTGGGGGCTAGTCACCCAAGGCGCGGCGATTCTGCGCGCGGGCCCGGCCCTTTGGTTGTACCGCGAGCGGCTGGGCCTTGGCATCGCCATCGGCCCTGCGCTTGGCCGCGCCAACATCAAGGCGTTTTCCATGGCAATGCGCCGCGCGGGCCTTGCCCCGGTTCTCTATAAGGTCGGCCCGGCCGAGGCATCGGCCGCCCGATCCCTTGGCTGGCGGGTTCTGAAGATTGCCGAAGAGGCGATGATCGATCCTCAGATCTGGAGCACGGAGGGGTCGTCCCGCCGCCAACTTCGACGCCACCTGCGGCACGCCGAGCAGGCGGGCATCACAATCGAGTCCGCAAAGCAGGCCTTGCCGCTCATTGAGATGGCCGAGGTCAATGCTGCCTGGACACAAAAGAATCGCCGCGAGCGAGGTTTCAGCATGGGACGTTTCGCGCCCGAACTTCTTGGGCAGCAACAGGTCTTTCTCGCCTATTCGGGCAATCGCCTTATTGCGTTTGCAAGCTTCCATACGAGCGCGCGGGATTGGTCTCTTGATCTGGTCCGGCATATCGACGGCATCCCGGACGGAACCATGCACCTGTTGCTGGTATCGGCGATTGAGAGCTGTCGCGCCAAAGGTATCGGTCGGCTGTCCTTGGCCGCAGCGCCCGCCGCAGGCGAAACTCTTGCGCGCCTCATCCCGGCCAAAGCGCTCGCGCCAGGGCTGCGGCGTTTCAAGCAAAGTTTTGCCCCAACGTGGGAGCCGCGCTACCTCTGCACCAGCGGGAATCTTACCCTAATCCGCGCAGCCGCTATAGTCGCTGCGGCCATTCATTACCCGGGTCCGCCCCCTTGGCGGAAGCGTCATCAAGGCGCAATTTCAGAGATTCGATTTGAATTGCTGGCCACATCATGCGATTGCGACCCATGGAACCCGCAGCCCAGGCAGGCAGCCGCCTTGCCCCAGATCACAGGCCCCAGCCATGACCGACGCCCTCTCTCGCCTTCTTGACAGCCGCGACTGGCTTTTGGCCGACGGTGCCACTGGTACCAACCTCTTTAATATGGGGCTGAGCTCGGGCGATGCGCCCGAGATGTGGAACATCGACCATCCTGACCGGATCCGTGCGCTCTATGAAGGCGCGGTCCACGCCGGCAGCGATCTGTTCCTCACCAACAGTTTCGGCGCCAACGCCTCGCGCCTGAAACTGCATGGCGCCGAAGGCCGCGTGCGCGAGCTTAATCGCGTTGCCGCAGAATTGGGCCGCGACGTGGCCGATGCGGCAGGTCGCCCTGTGGTCGTCGCCGGATCCGTCGGCCCGACCGGCGAAATCATGGAGCCGATGGGCAGCCTGACCTACGATAGCGCGGTTGAGATCTTTCATGAGCAGGCCGAAGGCCTCAAAGAGGGCGGCGCCGATGTGCTTTGGGTCGAGACGATCTCTTCGGCCGATGAATTCCGCGCCGCTGCCGAGGCCTTTTCCCGCGCCGGAATGCCTTGGTGCGGCACCATGAGCTTTGACACCGCGGGCCGAACAATGATGGGCCTGACCTCGGCCGATATGGCCCAGATGATTGCCAAGCTGCCCTATCAGCCGCTGGCGTTCGGGGCCAACTGCGGCGTTGGCGCCTCAGACCTTCTGCGCACGCTTTTGGGCTTTGCCGCCGCCGCCCCGGAACTGCCACTCATCGCCAAGGGCAATGCCGGCATCCCCAAGTATCACGACGGCCACATCCACTATGACGGCACACCCGACCTGATGGCCGAATATGCGCTTCTGGCGCGCGACGCCGGCGCGAAGATCATCGGTGGCTGCTGCGGCACCACCCCCGAACACCTCACCTATATGCGCGAGGCCCTGGAATCGACGCCGCGCGGCCCGCGCCCATCGCTTGAGGTGATCGCCGACAAGATCGGCCCCTTCTCTTCGGCCAGCGATGGCACAGGCGACGATGCCGGCCCCACCCGCGAGCGTAGCGGGCGCCGCCGCCGCGGCTAGCGGGGGCTTTCCGCCCCCCGCCCGGAGGGCTTTGTTGGCCTCCGAGAAAATCACGATCCTCTCCGAGGCCCCCAAATATCCCGGGGGACGGCACGGAGTGCCGGGGGGCAGAGCCCCCTCCACCCTCTCAGAAAAGGGCCAGCTGGTCTCCGGGCTTTGATGGCGGGCGAAAAAGATCTGTCCGCAAGGCCGGCAACGTCCGATCCAGACCATGTCGGCGCAGCGCCAGATCGAATCGCGCGCGCATAAGATCGGCCCATGGCCCTTGGCCGCGCATTCTTCGGCCCCACTCCGGATCATAGTCCCGCCCGCCATGCAGCTCGCGCACACGCCCCATCACCCGTTCGGCGCGGCCCGGGGCATTTGCCGCAAGCCAATCGCGGAACAAGGGGGCAACCTCCCGCGGGAGCCGCAAGACAATCGACGAGGCCGCCTTCGCCCCCGCCTCGGCTCCGGCGGCGACGATCGCTTCCAGTTCGTGGTCGGTCAGCGCCGGGATAACCGGCGATACCATCAGGCGCACGGCGATTCCCGCCTGCGCAAGCCTGCGGATCGTGGCCAGTCGCCGCGCCGGAGTTGGCGCGCGCGGTTCGAGCAAACGGCACAGTTTCGGATCGAGCGTCGTCACGGAAATTCCAACCCGCACCAGCCCCTTTTCGGCCATCGGCGCCAAAAGATCGATGTCGCGCTCGATCAACGCGCCTTTGGTCACGATGGCCACCGGATGATTAAACTCGCCAAGAACCTTGAGGATGCCGCGCATGATCTGCCGGTCTTTCTCGATCGGCTGATAGGGATCGGTATTGGTGCCGATCGCGATCGTCGCCGGAACATAGCCTTTCGCAGAAAGCTCCGCCCGCAAGATTTCGGGCGCTTCGGGGCGCGCGACCAGTCGGGTCTCGAAATCGAGGCCGGGCGAAAGGCCGAGATAGGCGTGACTCGGGCGGGCGAAGCAATAGATGCAGCCGTGTTCGCATCCGCGATAGGGATTGATCGAGCGATCGAAGGAAATATCTGGCGAGGTGTTCCGCGTAATGACCTTTCTCGGCCGCTCATCTCGAACCTCGGTTCGCAGGGCAGAAAGGTCTTCCTCTCGCTCCCAACCGTCATCGATCCTCTCGCGACTAAAGGGCTCAAACCGGTTCGTTGCATTCGACCCAGCCGCCCGTCCGGGGGTTCGGGCGCCGATTTCATGGTCGCGGGCTGTCATCGAGGAAGGCATGAATGAGAACATACCATGAACTCCCGCGCATTGACCAGCCGCTTTTGCCTGCGTCGAACACATAGAAAACGACATCGGGGGCCAAAGGAGACTATTCCATTGACCTTGCGTCGGTTCAGAGGCAGGCAGTGTCGCAATCCGCTCAGACCGACGTGCGATATCCAAGCACATCCGATCTAAATCCCGCCACTTTTCAAGTGAGTTGCCCAATGTCAGACGAAGACGAAATCATCCTCTCCGAACTCAACGACGAAGATCTCGTCGCGCAGATGTTCGACGATCTCTATGACGGCCTCAGAGAAGAGATCGAAGAGGGCGTGAACATCCTTATCGAACGCGGCTGGGCGCCCTATCGCGTTCTGACCGAAGCGCTGGTTGGCGGCATGACCATCGTCGGTGCCGACTTCCGCGATGGTATCCTCTTCGTTCCCGAAGTTCTTCTCGCTGCCAACGCGATGAAGGGCGGCATGGCGATCCTCAAGCCGCTACTGGCCGAAACCGGCGCGCCGCGCGTCGGCAAGATGGTGATCGGCACCGTCAAGGGCGATATCCACGATATCGGCAAGAACCTTGTCGGCATGATGATGGAAGGCGCTGGTTTCGAGGTCGTCGACCTTGGCATCAACAACGCCGTCGAGAAGTACATGGAGGCTCTTGAGACCGAGCAGCCTGATATCCTCGGAATGTCGGCGCTTCTGACCACGACCATGCCCTATATGAAGGTCGTGATCGACACGCTCGTCGAAAAGGGTATGCGCGAGGACTACATCGTTCTGGTGGGCGGCGCGCCGCTCAATGAGGAATTCGGCCGTGCCATCGGTGCCGACGCCTACTGCCGCGACGCGGCCGTGGCGGTCGAGACCGCCAAGACACTTGTTGCCCGCAAGCACAATCAGGGCGCCCGCGCCTGATCTAGGCCTAAGCTTTCAAGCGAAGCCCCGCGGCCGGACTGGCGCGCGGGGCTTTTCATTTGGGCCGCCGGTTCCCATAGTTTGTGCATGGGGTGCACGACATGAAACTCGATGATGCAGCGCTGACGAAAGAGGGGCTTGGGGCCCGTGGCAAGGGGCGGATCCTGCTTCTGGCCTGCGGCGCGCTGGCGCATGAGATTGTGGCGCTCAAGGCGGCAAACGGTTGGGATCACCTCGATCTGCAATGCCTGCCCGCGATCTTTCACAATAGCCCCGAAAAGATCACGCCCGGCATCGAGGCGGCGGTGGCCGAACATCGCAAGGACTATGACGATATCTTCGTCGTCTATGCCGACTGCGGCACCGGAGGAATGCTCGAAGCGGCCTGCAAGCGCCTCGGTGTCGAGATGATCGAGGGCCCGCATTGCTATAGCTTTTTTGAAGGCAACGCCGCCTTTGCCGCCCGTGACGAGATCACCGCTTTCTATCTCACCGATTTCCTTGTGCGTCAGTTTGATGCTTTTGTCTGGAAACCGTTGGGATTGGACCGGCACCCCGAGCTGCGCGAGGCCTATTTCGGCAATTACACCAAGCTCGTCTATCAGGCGCAGATCGAAGATCCGGCGCTGACGGAAAAGGCGAAATCCCATGCAGAGCGTTTGGGTCTCGCGTTCGAACGGCGGTTCACGGGCTATGGCGATCTGGCGTCCGCCTTGGAAAAGCTCGCCTAGGCCGCAGCAGCGGCAGTCGCACGGATGCGTTCGACCATGGCCCGAAGCCCGTTCGACCGCTGCGCCGAGAGGTGATCATTGAGGCCAAGGCGGCCAAGCTCGGCCTTGGCGTCGATCGCGGCCACGTCCTTGACCGGCACGCCCGAATAGAGCGCGTGCAACACGGCAATAAGGCCACGGACGATCATCGCGTCGCTCTCGCCCTTGAAGTCGAAGACCCCGCCTTCAATCTGCGGCACGAGCCAGACCTGGCTGGCGCAGCCCTCGACCTTGAAGGTGGGCGTCTTGAGGCCATCGTCCAAGGGCTCCATCGCCTTGCCGAGGTCGATCACATGGCGATACCGGTCTTCCCAGTCGTCGAGAAATTCGAAGGTCTCGGCAATCTCTTCAAAGGCTTCGGTGGCCATGATCTGTCCTCGTCGTTGCCCGCCCGACTTAAGGTTGATGTGCCCAAAGGTCCAGTGCCCGCTTCCCAACGTCGCAGCTTTCGGCTAGCCCTAGGGAAAGTGGGGGGAAGTCATGCTGAGAAAACTGACGATCTTGGTCGTGATTGCGGTGTCGCTTGCGGGCTGCTCGCGGGTTTCAAGCTCAAAGCTCAATCCACTCAACTGGTTCGACCGGGCGCCGGAAACCACGAATGAAGCAGCCGTCCAGCGCAAGCCGCTGGTGCCTGCTCAAACTGAGGTGATGATCGTCGACGCCCGCGTGCTGATCGAAACGCTCAGCTCCGCCTCGCTCGATCCATCGGCAAGCGGCGCGATTCTTCGGGCCACCGGAGTTGCCGCCAGCCAAGGCTTCTTCAACGCCGAGCTGGTTCTGGTTGATGTGACGAACGGCGTTCTGACCTACGATTTCCGGGTCGAACGACCGACCGGCTATGAAGCCATCGGCCCGGCCGCCTCACGCCAAATCACCGTAGCCACGCTTATCGACGCGGCTGTACTGCGCGGGATCAAAGCGGTCGTCGTACGCGGCGGAAACGGTTCAAAACGCCTGTCGCGCTAGGCTTCGAGCCGAACGGTCACAACCTTCTGCCCCTTGGTCGCAAGGCCAACCTTGCCATCGCAGAGCATTAGCGCTTCGTTGCCAAAGACCTCGGCCCGCCAGCCGTGCAACGCCGGCAGATCGCGCTCGCCGGCGGCTATGGCGTCAAGCTCGGCCGAAGTCGCGATGAGTTTGGCAGCCACACCTTCATTGTCAGACTTGGCTTTGAGGAGCACACGCAAAAGATCGGCCAGCGCCGGATTGACCTGCAGCTTCTCGCGGCTCTTGTCGACCTTGGGCAATTTGTCGTTCGGGGTTTCGATCCCGGCCTTCACCGCCTTGAGGATGCCTTCCGCGATCTCGCCCTTGCGGGCCTCACGCAGCAAAAGACGCGATCGGCCAAGATCGGCCTCGTTCTGCGGTTTGGTCGAGGCCAATTCCACCAGCGCGTCGTCCTTGTAGACGCGCGAGCGGGGGATGTTCTTTGATTGGGCATAACTTTCGCGGAAGGTCGCAAGCTCTTTCACAATCGCCATGAAGCGGCCTGAATGATTGCGCGTCTTGACCCGCTCCCAAGCGTTTTCGGGATGGGCCTCATAGGTCGAGGGATCCGTTAGCACCCCGATCTCTTCAGCAACCCAACGCTCGCGCCCCGTCTTTGCAAGGCGCGCGGCCAGTACTTCGTAGATCTGCCGCAGGTGGGTCACATCCGCCAAGGCATAGGTCGCCTGCGCCTCAGTCAGCGGGCGGCGCGACCAGTCGGTAAAGCGGTGTGATTTATCAAGCTCGGCCTTGGCGATTTTGCGCACAAGCGTCTCATAGCCCACCTGCTCACCATAACCGCAGACCATCGCTGCAACTTGCGTGTCGAACATCGGATCGGGAATAACGCCCGCGTCGACGAAGAAAATCTCAAGATCCTGCCGCGCCGCGTGAAAGACCTTCACCACTGCCTTGTTGCGGAAGAGATCGTAGACCGGTTCGAGCGAAAGCCCTTCGGCCAAGGGATCAACCAGCACAGCATCGCCGCCGTCGGGATCGGAATAGGCCATCTGCAGAAGGCAAAGCTTCGACCAATAGGTCCGCTCGCGCAAAAACTCGGTATCGACCGTCACATAGGGGCGCTTTGCGGCCTCTGCACAAAAAGCAGCCAATGCCTCGGTCGTCGTGATCATCTTCATGGGAAACGGTCTTTGCTCGTGCCTCACAGGTTGAGCGTTCTTAGGGCATGACGCCGAAATTGGAAAGACCTGCTCCCAAGGGGCTCCAAACGCGTCCAACCGACTATGGAAGGCTTGCCTCAAAGCGAATTTCACACTAGATTCAAGGCAATGCTGCGCACGCGCCTGGGGGGGCCCTGTTGCAGAGAGTTTCCGCCCGATGGCGACACTCGAATTCTATCTCACCGGCGATCAGCTCGGCTTTTATTCATCCGTGAACGTCACGGGGAAAAGCAACGGCACGAAGGTAACCCTCGATGGTGTCACGTCCTTCGGCGACACGACCGAAATCTATAAGGTCGTTGTCGAAGATGTGGACGCCGGCGATACCGGCCTTACTGCCGGCCAAACTGTTTCGATTTACGACTATCAGACCAACGAGCTGATCTACACCGGCCTTTATCCGGATACGACGCTCTATAACGGCCGCGCCTCGTCCGATACGCATCTGATGCTCGAAAATGGTAGTGACACCGGCGTTGTCATCAATCTCAACGGCGTGACCGACGGCTCGATGCAGCTCGGTCCGGGGGCGAAGGTTCCGCTGGGCGTTGAACTTCCCTTCGCCAGCCTGCCGCCAACACCGCCAACCTTTCCTTGCTTCGCCAAAGGCACTTTTATCGAAACCGACATCGGCCCCCTCCCCATCGAGACCCTTCGGGCGGGAGACAAGGTCGCAACATTCGATAACGGCCTCCAACGGATCCGCTGGATCGGCAAGCGTGAGGTCTCGGGGCTCGGTGGCGACGCCCCGATCGTTTTCGAGGCTGGCGCTCTCGGCAATTATCGCCGCCTCTCGGTTTCGCCGCAGCATAGAATGCTGATGACCGACTGGCGCGCCGAGATGTATTTCGGCACGCCCGAGGTGCTTGTCGCAGCTATTCATCTTGTCAACGGCACGACGATCCGCCAGCAACCCCAACCCAAGATCACCTATTTCCACATGGTCTTTGACCAGCACGAGATCATCTTTGCCGAAGGCGTCCGCACCGAAAGCCTGCACCTGGGCGCCGAAGCGCTTGGGCGACTGGATGCAAAGGCCCGCGAAGAGATTCTGGCAGTCTTCCCCGAAGCGGCCTATCGCTCCTCTGAAACCGCCCGCCCTTGCCTGCGCGCCTACGAGACCGCGCTGGTTCCGGCAGCCAGAAAAACGGGCGTCCGGTCGTCCGCAGCATAACGACGCAAAACCGCGGGATAGAGCTGATGCTCAAGCGGCAAGAGCCGCGCGGCAAGGCTCTCGGGCGTATCGCCCGCCTCAATCGCAATCCGCGCCTGCCCAAGGATCGGCCCGCCATCAAGCTCGGACGTCACCTCATGCACCGTGCAGCCATGCTCTTTGTCGCCCGCCTCAAGGGCGCGGGCGTGCGTTTGGAGCCCCTTGTAGAGCGGCAAGAGCGACGGGTGGATATTGAGCATCCGCCCCGCCCACTTGCCGGTGAACTCGGGCGTCAAAATTCGCATAAAGCCCGCAAGGCATACGATCTCGACGCCAGCCTCGCGCAACACCCGATCAAGCTCGGCCTCGAAGGCCGCACGATCCTTGCCGAAGGGGCGATGATCCACCACGGCGGTCGGCACGCCAAGCGCCTCGGCCTTGGCCAGCCCCCCCGCCTCAGGATCGTTCGACAGAACCAGCACAGGCCGCGCCGGAT
>JBFEXG010000163.1:0-5630 GCA_041546005.1 Paracoccaceae bacterium | reverse complement strand
GCCGAAGTGCTCGAACACACGATCCGCAATTTCCCATGGCCCAAATCCATGCGCTGGGGAGCGGGGACCTTGCGCTGGGTGCGCCCCTTGCATTCGATCATCTGCCTTCTGACCGACGAGGCCGGGGCGACGGTCGTGCCGCTTGAGGTCGACGGGATCGCCGCCGGCAACACGACGCGCGGGCACCGGTTCCTCTCGAAGGGCGATATCAAGGTCTCGGGGTTTGAGGACTATGAGGCCAAGCTGAAAAAGGCCCATGTGATCCTGCGCGCCGACGAACGCGCCGAGGCGATCTGGCACGATGCCACCAATCAGGCCTTTGCCAATGGCCTCGAAGTCGTTGAGGACAAAGGGCTTTTGGCCGAGGTCGCGGGCCTTGTCGAATGGCCCGTGGTGCTGTCGGGCAAGATCGGGGAGGCTTTCCTCGGCCTGCCGCCCGAGGTGCTCCAGACCTCGATGAAAGAGCACCAGAAGTTCTTCTCCGTTCGCAACCCGCGCTCGGGCCGGATCGAGGGCTTTGTCACGGTCGCCAATACCGAAACCGCCGATCATGGCGCGACGATCCTGAAGGGCAACCAAAAGGTCCTCTCGGCGCGGCTATCGGATGCGCGGTTCTTCTATGAGAACGACCTGCGCGTCGCCAAGGCAGGCATGGGCGACTGGCTCGATGGCCTCGCCAATGTGACCTTCCACAACATGCTCGGCTCGCAGCGCGACCGGATCAACCGCATCGCCGCCCTCGCCCGCGAAGTCGCGCCCAAGGTCGGCGCCGATCCCGCTCAGGCTGAAGAGGCGGCGGGCATCGCCAAGGCCGATCTGCGCTCGGCTATGGTCGGCGAATTCCCCGAGCTTCAGGGTGTCATGGGCCGCTACTATGCGCTGGCCGCGGGCCGTGCGCCCGAGGTGGCCGACGCCGCCCGCGATCACTATTCGCCGCTGGGCCCCTCAGATGACGTGCCGACCGCGCCCGTCTCGGTCGCCGTGGCGCTGGCCGACAAGCTCGATACGCTCACCGGCTTCTGGGCCATCGACGAGAAGCCCACCGGCTCAAAGATCCCTTCGCCCTGCGCCGTGCGGCGCTGGGGGTGATTAGGCTGGTGCTTGCCAACGATCTGCGCCTGCATCTTGACCGGCTGATCGATACGCAGATTCTGCGACATAAGACGGCAGGGAACGGCGACAAGAAAAGCGCCGCGCTCCTCGATGCGGTTCTTGACGAGATCGCCGATCACGGCGTGTTCGGGGCCGCTGTTCGCGCGATTATCGACAAGATCGAAGGCGATGCGCCCGACTGGGTGCAAATGGTAACCCTTCACACCCCTGACCTGAGCGACAACCTCATTGAGTTCTTCCTCGACCGCCTCAAGGTCTTCCTGCGCGACGAGGGCATTCGTCACGATGTGATCGACGCCTGCCTTGCCATGCCGGGCAGCGATGATCTGACGCTTCTCGTCAAACGCGCCCGGGCGCTGTCGGGGTTCATGCGAACCGAGGACGGCGAGAACCTGATCCAAGGCTATAAGCGCGCCAACAACATCCTGACGCAGGCCGAGGAGAAGGATGGGGTCGAATATTCCTACGGGGCCGATGCGAAGTTTGCCGAAGGCGACGAGGAAAAGGCGCTCTTTGCCGCGCTCGACAAGGCCGAGGCCGAGATCGCGCCGGCGATGAAGACCGAGGATTTCGGCGCGGCGATGGCGGCAATGGCGGCGCTGCGTGCACCGATCGACGCTTTCTTCACCGCCGTTCAGGTGAACTCCGATAATCAAGTGGTGCGCCGCAACCGTTTGAACCTTCTATCTCGCATCCGCAGCATCTGCCTTTCGGTGGCCGACCTCAATCGCATCGAAGGCTAGTAAAACCAAAGGTTTTCCTTGCTGCGAATCGCAGAGCGCCTAAAGTGCGGGCAGCAGGAGAACGCCGCAGTGCAGAAAGAGATCACCTACCCGCCGGTCACGCTGATCACCCCCGATGCGCCGATGTCGCCGTCGGTGCATGGCGGCCGTGCGAAATGTCTGCAGCGGCTCGTTCGCCTCGACATGCCGGTTCCGATCACGGTGGCATTGTCGTTCGGGGCGGTGCGGGCGATTGCCCAAGGGCAGCTGCCGGATATGGCCAAGGTCATGGCGCCCTTCGGCGACGATCCGCTCCTGTCCGTGCGCCCCTCGAGCCAAGACCCCGATTGGGGCGGGCCGGGCGCGATCCTCAATATCGGTATGAACGACGAGCGCCACGTTCGCATGTCGGGTGAGATCGGCGCCGAGGCGGCCACCGCCCTCTACCTGCGCTTCATCCAGTGCTACGCCGTACATGTCTCCCGCCTTGATCCGGATTCCTTCGATCTGCCGGCTGAATCCACGCCGCAGGCGCTTCAGGCGGCGCTGGATGCCTATGAATACGAGATGGACGAGCCTTTCCCGCAGGACCCCAAAGAGCAGCTGACCGAGGTGTTGCGCTCGATGGCCCGCGCTTGGGATGGCACCACCGCCCGTCTTCTGCGGCAGGCCAAGGGCGCACCGGCAGATGCGGGCCTCGGCCTTGTGGTGCAGGCGATGGCGCTGGGCGTGGGCAAGGGCGAATGCGGCTCGGGGGTGATTGAATTTGTCGATCCCACGACCGGCGAGCGTAAACTCAAGGGTCGCTATCTGGCGCAAAGCCAAGGGCGCGAGGCGCTGACCGATGGGGCAGGGGCGCTCTATCTCATGCGCGATCCGCGTGGTCTTTCGGTGGAAGAGGCGCTGCCGGAGGTGTTCCAGAACCTCGTGCGCTATGGCGACCTCTGCCGCGCCAAGCTGCGCGAAGAGATGCAGATCGAGTTCGCCATCGAGAATGGCACGCTCGCCATCCTAGATGCTGTGCGCGTTCAGCGCACGAGCCGCGCCACCGTGCGGATTGCTGTGGCGTTGGCCGAAGACGGGATCATCCCGCGCGAAGAGGCGATCATGCGGGTCGAACCGACCGCGCTTTCCGAACTTCTCCATCGGCAGGTCGATCCGTCGGCGCCGCGTGACCTGATCGTCAAAGGCATCGCCGCCAGCCCTGGCGCGGCCTCGGGCAAGATCGTCTTCACCGCCGATGACGCGACAGCCAGCGCCGCCCGCAGCGAGCCGTGCATCCTTGTCCGCTGGGAAACCAGCCCCGAGGATATTCGCGGCATGCACGTGGCCCAGGCGGTTCTGACCGTGCGCGGCGGCATCACGAGCCATGCGGCGGTGATTGGCCGAGGTCTTGGCCTGCCTTGCGTGGTGGGCGCTTCGGACCTGACGATCGACCGCAAGAAGAAGATCCTCTTCGGCCCCAATGGCAAGCGCTATGCCGAGGGTGACGTGATCACCATCGACGGCACCTCCGGCGAGGTCTTGGCCGGAGAACCGCCCATGCTCGAGGCGGCGCTCGACAGTGCCTTCCAGACCCTGCTGACCTGGGCCGACGAGTTCCGCGATATCGGCGTGCGCGCCAATGCCGACACGCCTGCCGACGCCCAGACGGCCCGCAATTTCGCCGCGCAGGGGATCGGTCTGTGCCGGACGGAGCATATGTTCTTCGAAGGCGACCGCCTCGGTGTGATGCGCGAGATGATCTTTGCGGGTTCGGCAAGTGACCGCCGCGCCGTTCTTGATCGGCTCCTGCCGATGCAGCGGGACGATTTTGTTGAGCTCTTCAAGATCATGGAGGGTCAGCCGGTCTGCATCCGCCTTTTCGATCCGCCCCTGCACGAATTCCTCCCGACCGAGAAAGCCGGAATGCGCGATCTGGCCGAGCAACTGGACTTGCCGCTCTCGGATGTGGCGGCGCGGGTCGAGGCCCTGTCGGAATACAACCCGATGCTCGGGATGCGGGGGGTGCGCCTTGGCCTCACCTATCCCGAAATCTACGATATGCAGGCCCGCGCGATCTTTGAGGCGACCGTTGCCGCAAGCCGCAAGGGCGATCCTGTGGTGCCCGAGATCATGATCCCGCTCGTCTCGGCCATGCGCGAGGTCGAGATCGTCAAGACCCGGATCGACGCCGTGGCGGCCAATGTGAAGGCTGAGAGCGGTGTCGACTTCAATTATCGCCTTGGCGTGATGGTCGAAACACCGCGCGCAGCACTTCGGGCCGCCGATATCGCCCAACACGCGGCCTTCCTGTCCTTCGGGACAAATGACCTCACGCAGATGACCTATGGCCTGTCGCGCGACGATGCGGGGCGGTTCATGTCGGCCTATGTGCAGGCGCATGTCTACGAGGAAGACCCCTTCCACACGCTGGATGTCGACGGCGTGGGCGAGTTGTTGTCCATTGGCGCCGAGCGAGGCCGGAGCGGGCGTCCGGACGTCGTCCTGTCGATCTGTGGCGAGCATGGCGGCAGCCGATCGGCCATCGATTTCTGCCGCAAGCAGGGGTTTGACTATGTGTCATGCTCGCCATTCCGAGTGCCAGTTGCGCGACTTTCCGCTGCTCAGCTGGCGATCGCAGACCGGCTGGCGATCTAGATATAGTGTTTGGCTCCGGCCGCTCCCTACATATATGGGGTCTATGCCGACAGTTTTTGCCAAAGCTGAGAAAAACTCGACCTTTGAGGTGGACGTAGCTGACATTTCGCAATAAGGAGTGCCGGCCTGCGCGGGGCTAACCGCGTGGAACCTGGGTTGGGGAAATGATCCTGTCGCTCGGACATCGTATGATCCGGGCCGCTGTTTTTGCGGCTGGAATACTCGTGTTTGGGGCTACGGCCTCCTCCTCTGAAGAACTTCTCGCCCGCCGCCTTGGGGCTTTGCTCGGCCAGGAACGTCAGGCGCTTGACGTTGTGTCCTCCTCCCATTTGGCGATGCTGACAGCGCCCCCGAGCCAAGCCCGCGAGCGCCAAGGGCGATCGAGCGAACACTACACTTCCGAATTTCTTGCCCAACAACCTGCCCCTGAAGGTGACGATCAGTGGGAATGCCTGACCGAGGCGCTCTACTTTGAAGCGCGCGGTGAAACGATCGAGGGGATGTTCGCGGTCGGCGAAGTGATCCTCAACCGCGTCGAGAGCAGCTCTTTCCCCACCACCATCTGCAAGGTCGTCAACCAAGGCACCGGCCAGCGTTTTGCCTGCCAGTTTTCCTATACCTGTGACGGCAAGCTCGAAACCGTGCACGAGCCCCAAGCCTGGGACGTCGCCGGACGCATCGCGCGGCTCTTGATTGACGGGATGCCGAGCGATCTGACCCACGGCGCCACCTACTACCACGCGACGTTCGTCAGCCCGTCCTGGGCCAATCGTTTTGCCCAGACCGCGTCGATTGGCTCGCACCTCTTTTATCGCGAGCCCACGCGGACGGCTTCGAACTGATCCAAAGCATCTTTGGTTGCTGTTGAGGCTCTGGGGCGCTATGCCGCCTGCACCATCCTTCCGTGCCGGGGCATGACATGACCGACGAAATCAGCCTCGCCTTTTCCCATCCGGCCGAACGCGCCGCCGCGAGCGCGACCCAGCCTTGCGACCGCATTTCCCTGCGGGACTATATCGTCGAGGTCGAGATCGGCGCCTTCCAGCAAGAGCGTGGCCATCTTCAGCGGGTGCGCTTCAACGTGGTCGTCGAGGTCGCCCCTCAAACCGGCGAGATCGACGACGACGTGGATCGCATCCTGTCCTACGACAAGGT
>JBFEXG010000312.1:0-2860 GCA_041546005.1 Paracoccaceae bacterium | reverse complement strand
GGCCGTGGTCGCGGCGCTGTCGAACAATCGTGTGCCTTTGGATATCAAGCTCGTGCAGCTCGTGAAGCTCTTCAAGAACGGCGAGCCCTTCAAGATGTCGAAGCGGGCCGGCACTTTCGTGACCCTGCGCGACGTGGTGGAGCAAGCGGGGGCCGATGCCACGCGCTTCCATATGCTCACCCGCAAGAACGATGCGCCCTTGGACTTCGATTTCGACAAGGTGGTCGAGCAGTCGAAGGACAATCCTGTCTTCTATGTGCAATACGGCCATGCCCGCGTTTCCTCGGTCCTGCGCAAGGCGCGCGAGGCGGGAATTGCGGTGGATGATGCCGCATTGGCCGGAGCCGATCTGTCGATCCTGAGCCACGCCGCCGAGATTGGCGTTGCCAAGAAAATCGCCGAATGGCCGCGCCTGATCGAGATCGCCGCCAAGGGCCACGAGCCGCACCGTGTGGCCTTCTATCTCTACGAGCTGGCCTCCGATCTCCACGCCCTGTGGAACCGTGGCAACGAGGACGCCTCGCTGCGCTTCCTGCAGGAGGGCGATGCGGCCACATCACAGGCAAAAATTGCCCTGATCCGTGCCGTTTCGGTTGTTATTGCCTCTGGCTTGGGTATTCTTGGGGTCACTCCGGCCGAAGAGATGCGCTAAAGCGCGCCGCTGCCGGGGTTTGAGCAAGAAACCCAGCCAGGGCTAACCCGGCGGCAAAGAGGCGAAGATGGCGGTATTCACAACGGACGACGAGCGTCTGCGCGAACCTGTATCCGCAGGGAAGGTGATCAATGCAGCGGGGGCGGTTGTCTCATTGGCGCTGATCGCCGGGATTGGCGTTTGGGGCTACAAGCTCATCATGCGGGACGTCACCGGTATTCCGGTTGTAAAAGCACTTGAAGGGCCGATGCGGGTGATGCCGGATAATCCCGGTGGCGAGATTGCACCCAACGCCGGCCTTGCGGTCAATGCCGTTGCCGCCGAAGGCGAGGCGGCTCCGCCCGAGGATATGTTGGTTCTCGCGCCCCGTGTCGTGCAGTTGACCGACGAAGATCTGGCCGTTCAGCCGACCGCCGAGGCGGGCGAGGTTGTGGCGATGGATACCGCCGAAGGCGCGGCCGCTGTGATTGTCGAAGGGCCGAGCGAGCTTGCTGCACCGGAGGTGGCTGAGGCACCCGTCGCGCCGATGGGTGAGGCTTTGCCTGACGAGCCGCTTACCGCCGAACAGATCCTTGCTTTGGCCGATCAGATTGCCGCCAATATCGCACCGCTTGAGCCGCTTGCCGAGGGCGAGACAGCTCCCGTTGCGATGTCGATCAACGACGTCCCGCTGGATGTGATCGCCGATATCGTTCCATCATCCGCGCCCGGTGTCGCGGTCTCTCTGCGCCCCGTCGCGCGGCCAGATACACTCCATTCTGCCACTGAGGCGGCGGCGGCAGATGGCGCTCCGGTATCGGTTCCGGTGGGCACACCGCTTGTGCAGCTTGGCGCGTTTGACAGTTCCGAGATCGCACGTTCGGAATGGGCGCGACTGGCCGGACGGTTTGCCGATTTCATGGCCAGCAAGACTATGGTGGTTCAAGAGGCAAGCCTTGGCGGGCGGACCTTTTATCGCCTGCGCGCCATGGGCTTTGACGATATCGCCGATGCCCGCCGCTTCTGCACGACGCTCATCGCCGAAGGCGCAGACTGCGTGCCGCTCGTGAACAAGTAGCGTCGGTCCGGCCTCGCGGGCGTTGACATTGCCCGTGGGCCAGCGAAACTGGGGCGCTACCCCGCGAGAGGCCCATGGCTGACGAATTTCAGGAAGACCTGCTGTCGGTGACCGACCGCCTCGCCGCCGAGGCGCTGATCGTTGATGTCGGCGCCTTTGAGGGGCCGCTTGATCTTCTCCTGACGTTGTCGCGGACGCAAAAGGTCGACCTGCGGCAAATCTCGATCCTCGCGCTGGCGCGGCAATACCTCGAGTTTGTCGAGAAGGCCAAGCAGCTCCGGCTTGAACTTGCCGCCGATTACCTTGTGATGGCGGCTTGGCTTGCCTTCCTCAAGTCTCGCCTCCTCTTGCCGCCCGATCCCATGGCCGAAGGGCCATCGGGCGAGGAACTGGCGGCGCATCTGGCGTTCCAGCTTGAGCGCCTGCAGGCAATGCGTGAAGTCGCGGCCAAGCTCATGGCGCGTGATCAATTGGGCCGCGATTTCTTTGCCCGCGGCATCACCGAGGATGTGACCCGCGTGCGCCGCGTGACCTATACGGCGACGCTCCTTGATCTGATGCAGGGCTACGCCCGCATCCGCACCCGCGACGATTTCCGCCCCTATGTAATGGACCGCGACGCGGTCATGACCATGGAGCAGGCGCTCGACAGGTTGCGAGGGCTGATCGGCTACGCGGGCGAGTGGACTGACATTTCCTCTTATATGCCCGAGGGTTGGACCGCCGATCCCACCCGCCGCCGCTCGGCCACCGCCGCCACCTTTGCCGCCTCGCTCGAACTGGCGAAAGAGGGGCATATCGACATCCGCCAGAGCGAGACCTTCGCTCCGATCCAAATCCGCAAACGGACCTGACCTGATGGCAGAAAAAGACGAGAAAAGCCTATTCGAAGCACCGCCCATGGCCGAGCAGGAGCGGATGGTCGAAGCGATCCTCTTTGCCACCGCCGAGCCGGTGACAGTGCGCGATCTTGAAACACGGATGCCGCACGGCAGCGATCCGGCCGAGGCTCTGGTGCATTTGCGCAAACGCTATGAGGGCAGGGGGGTCAACGTCGTCAAGGTGGGCGACGCCTGGGCGATCCGCACCGCGCCCGACCTCGGGTTCCTCATGCAGAAGGAAACGGTCGAGGTCCGCAAACTGAGCCGCGC
>JBFEXG010000021.1:0-17179 GCA_041546005.1 Paracoccaceae bacterium | reverse complement strand
GGCAGGTATTTGCGTTTCTGCTCGGGCGTGCCGTTGAGGTTGATCTGGTTGACGCAGAGGTTGGAATGCGCGCCGTAGGAGAGGCTCACCGAGGCCGAAGCGCGGGCGATTTCTTCGACCGCGACCACATGGGCAAGATAGCCGAGGCCCACCCCGCCGAATTCCTCGGGCACGGTGATGCCCAGAAGGCCAAGGTCACCCAGCTCTTTCCAAAGCACTGGCGGAAAGAGATTGGCCTTGTCGATCTCGGCCGCCTTCGGCTTGATCCGCTCTTGTGCGAAGGCATGAACCATCTCGCGCAAGGCGTTCACCTCGTCGCCGAGGTCAAATCTCATCGAAGCGGTAAACATCGGCGGCTCCGTTTATTGAACAGATGTTCATTTAATACGAACATGCGCCCTGCAGGTCAAGTATTTGCTTTGCTGCGGTCCCGTGCCGCGCGGGCGTGCGCCGCGAAATAGAGCGCTGAGCCGAGAGCCGAGAGCACGATCAAAATGCTGAACATCAGCCCATAGCCGCCGATCCTCCAGACCACCGCTCCAAGCCAAGGGGCACTGGCCGACCCGATCAGGTAGGGCAGCGCCAGCGCACCGGATTTGGCCCCGAAATTTCGCCCACCAAGGATATCGCGGGCAATCAGCGGGCGCAGGATCGAGACGGTGCCGTAGGCCCCGGCAAAGAGCATCACGAAGGCGGACAGCGTGAGAGGCGCTCCCTGTCCAAGCCACAGAAGGGCAATGGACGATCCAATCAGGGCGAATGCCGTGAGCGCCACACCGTGATGCGAGATGTATTTCTCGCTCATCATCATCGCGAGCCGCCCCGCCACCTGCATCGGCCCGATGAAGGAAGCCGCCAGAACCGCCGCCTCAGGGCTCAGACCGCTTTCGTCGAGATAAGAAAGAAGGTGATGGAGCGTCGCGCCATGCACCAACGCGACCATCGAGAAACCAGCCGCCAAGAACCAGAAGGCCGAACGCCGCAAGAAAGCGCGGTGCGGACTTGGGCCGGCGGCGTCAACCACCGGCTCCTCAACCCGCCCCGCCTCGAGCGCCCGCCCGCCGATCCAGTGCAGCGGGGCCGAGCCAAAGATGACCACGGCCGCCGCCATCAGCACCGCCGCCCGCCAGCCGCCCGCCTCGGCCACCGCATGAACCGCCGGGAAAGAGATCGTGCTGGCAAAGCCTGCAACCAGCGTGATCAAGACGATCGACCCTTTGGCCCCTGCCCCTTTGGCCCGCGTTACAAGCGCAAAGCAGGGTTCATAGAGCGCGCCGGCCATCGCCACGCCGATCCCGCTCCAAACCAGATAGAATTGCCAAAGCGCCTCAACCCGCGACAGCCCAACCATAAGAAGGCCGCCCAGAACCGCCGCGCCGGCCATCATCTCGCCGCCACGACCGCGATCGATGATCCGCCCCGCAAGCGGCGCCATGAGAGCCGAGATCAGAACGCCCAAGGTGATCGCCATGGTCACCTCGGGTTTGGACCAGCCCATATCCTGCTCCCACCGCAAGAGAAGCGCGGGGAACGTGTAATAGATGCTGGCCCAAGCAAGTGTTTGGCCGATGGCCAGAAGGATCACCGGGCGGCGCGTGGTTCCAAGCATGGGGCGCACTCCTTGGCCCACAGTCTGACCAGACCAGAGCGCCGGTCAATGGGTCAGAGCGGCAGCAGCGCTTCGGCCACGGCGGCGAGTTCGTCGAACCGGTCGATCACCGCCTCGGGCGCGAGGTCGCGCACGGCCTGCCCGGTGGGCCCAAAGGTGACAAGCACCGAAGGCACCCCCGCCGCCCGCGCGGTGTCTCGGTCGGTCACGGTATCGCCCACGAGGAGCGAGCGTTCGAGGAGCCCACCGGCGCGGCGCACAGCTTCAAGCAGAGGCGCAGGATCGGGCTTGCGCACGGGCAGCGTATCGGCGCCCACAAGCGAGGCGAAAGCATCGCGGGCACCCAGATCGCGCATCAGGCGCTCGGCCAGCGCTTCAGGCTTATTGGTGCAGATGCCGACGGCAAAGCCACCGCCCCGCAGCGCCTCGACCGCCTCCATTGCGCCGGGGAACAAGAAGCTCTCGCTTGAGAGGTTGGCGCCATAGGCCTCAAGCAGGATCGGATATTGCCGGTCGATCTCATCCGCCCCGTGGCTCTGGGTCCGTTCGAACCCGAGCCGCAGCATGGCCCGCCCTCCGCGCATCGCAGTTGCGGCATCGCGCAGCGGATCGAGAACATCGCCAAGGCCCAAGCCCCGGAAACAGACATTGGCTGCGGCCACCATGTCGCGGCTCGTGTCGGCCAGTGTCCCGTCGAGATCGAAAATCACGCTGCGCATCGGTGGCTCCTTCTGTTACACTCGGTGTAACGAAGCGAAAGGTCTTGTGAACCCCGAAAACCTTGCGCTTCGGCCCGCGCCCGATAGAAGGTGCGGCAAGAAATGGTTTGAGGCGCCTATGAGCATTGCTTTGGTTATTCTGGCCGCCGGTCAGGGCACGCGGATGAATTCCGACCTGCCGAAGGTCCTGCACCCGCTGGGGGGCGCACCCTTGGTTGTCCACGCCCTGAAATCGGGGGCCGCGCTCGCGCCGGAACGCACCGTTGTCGTGACCGGCCACGGTGGCGAGGCTGTCGCCAAGGCGGCGCGGAGCTGGGATCCCGATGTGCTCATTGCGGAGCAGGCCGAGCAGCTTGGCACGGCGCACGCCGTAGCGCAGGCGAAAGCGGCGCTTGAGGGTTTCACGGGCGATATCGTGGTCCTCTACGGCGACACGCCGTTCATCTCCGGCGAGACGCTCGAGTCGCTGGCAGCCGCCCGTTCTTCGCATGACGTAGTGGTCTTGGGTTTCGACGCCGCAGATCCGGGCCGCTATGGACGGCTTGTAACAAAGGGCGACCGGCTGGAGCGGATTGCCGAGTTCAAGGACGCAAGCGATGCGGAACGGGCGATCACGCTCTGCAACTCGGGCGTCTTGACGGCCGATGCCGCCACACTCTTTTCGCTGATCGACGCGGTCGGCAATGAGAACGCCTCGGGCGAGTTTTACCTGACCGACGTGATCGGCCTCGCCCGCGACCGTGGCCTTTCGGCGGGGGTTGTCGTTTGCGACGAAGCTGAGACGCTTGGCATCAACACCCGCGTCGAACTGATGGCCGCCGAGGCACGCCTGCAAGCCCGGATGCGGGCCGAGGCGCTTGAGGATGGCGTGGCGCTCATCGCCCCCGAGACGGTGCATTTCTCGCACGACACGGTGATCGGCCGCGATGCGGTGATCGAGCCCAATGTCGTCTTCGCCCCCGGCGTGACGATCGAATCCGGCGCGCGCATCCGTTCGTTCTCGCATCTCGAAGGCTGCCATGTGAGCCGCGGCGCGATTGTCGGCCCCTTCGCCCGCCTGCGCCCCGGCGCGGAGCTGGCCGAAGAGGTCCATGTCGGCAATTTCGTCGAGATCAAGAACGCCCAGATCGCCGAGGGTGCCAAGGTCAATCACCTCAGCTACATCGGCGATGCGGATGTGGGCGAGAAGACCAACATCGGCGCGGGCACGATCACCTGCAATTATGATGGTGTCTTCAAGCACCGCACGACCATCGGCCGCGATGTCTTCGTGGGCTCGAACACCATGCTTGTCGCTCCGGTCAAACTTGGCGACCGCTCGATGACGGCGTCAGGCGCGGTGATCACCACTGATGTGCCCGAAGGTGCGATGGCGGTCGCGCGGGCGCCGCAAGTGAACAAGCCCGGCCTAGCGGTGCGGTTGATGGACAAGCTCAGAGCGCGCAAGTCGCAAATGAAAGAGGGCAAGTAAATGTGCGGGATCATTGGTATTCTCGGCGATCACGAGGTTGCGCCCCAGCTTGTCGAAGCGCTGCGCAGGCTTGAATACCGCGGCTATGATAGCGCGGGCATCGCCACCGTGAACAACGGCCAGCTCGAGCGCCGCCGCGCGGTCGGCAAGCTTGTGAACCTCTCCGACCTTCTGGTGCACCAGCCCCTCGCCGGCAAGGCCGGGATCGGCCACACCCGCTGGGCCACCCATGGCGAGGCGAACGAAAAGAACGCCCATCCGCACCAGACCAAGGACGTCGCCGTCGTCCACAACGGGATCATCGAAAACTTCCGCGAATTGCGAGAGTTCCTCGCCTCGAAGGGCGTCGAGCATAGGACTGACACTGATACGGAAACCGTCGCCCTTTTGGCTCAGTATCACATGGACAACGGCCTCTCGGCCCGTGACGCGGCGGAAAAGACCATTGCCAGCCTCGACGGCGCCTATGCCCTATGTTTCCTCTTTGACGGCGAAGAAGACCTCCTGATCGCCGCGCGCAAAGGCAGCCCCCTCGCCATCGGCCACGGTGACGGCGAGATGTTCGTCGGCTCAGACGCCATCGCGCTTGCTCCGCTCACCAACAAGATCACCTACCTCGAGGAAGGCGACTGGGCCGTGGTCACTCGTGCCGGGGCCGAGATCCGCGACGTTGAGGGCCGGATCGCCAATCGCCCTGTCAAAACCGTCCAGACGGATGCCACGCGGATCGACAAGGCGGGCTACAAGCATTTCATGGCCAAGGAGATTGCCGAGCAGCCTTCGGTGATCGGCCAAGCCCTTGGCGCCTATGTGAGCGGCGGCAAGATCACCCTGCCGGGGCCGGGCCTCGATTTCTCCAAGATCGACCGACTGACATTGGTGGCCTGCGGCACCGCCAACTATGCCTGCCTCGTTGCCAAATACTGGTTCGAACAGATCGCCGGATTGCCGGTCGATGTCGATATCGCCTCCGAGTTCCGCTATCGCGAGCCACCGATCCCGGCGCGGACCGTGGCGGTCTTTGTCAGCCAGTCGGGCGAGACCGCCGACACGCTTGCCGCCCTGCGCTATGCCGCGGGCAAGGCCGACAAAATCGTCGCCGTGGTCAACGTCATTGAAAGCTCCATCGCACGGGAGAGCGATCTCGTCTTGCCGATCCACGCAGGGATCGAGGTTGGCGTTGCCTCGACCAAGGCCTTTACCTGCCAGCTGACCGTTCTCAAGCTTCTTGCGCTGACCGCTGCCCGGCAGCGGGGGCGCATCAGCGAAGCCGAATTGGCCGATCACATCGCAGACCTGACGGCGCTCCCGGGGATTTTCAACCATGCGCTTGGCATCGCCGCCGCGTGCGAGACCCTCTCCCGCCAGCTCGCCGAAGCGCGCGATATCCTCTTCCTTGGCCGCGGGCAGATGTTCCCTCTCGCTCTTGAAGGGGCGCTCAAGCTCAAGGAAATTAGCTATATCCACGCCGAGGCCTATGCCTCGGGCGAGCTCAAGCACGGGCCCATCGCCCTCGTCGACGACAAGGTGCCGGTGATCGTCATGGCGCCGCGCGATGCGCTTTTCGACAAGAGCGTGAGCAATATGCAGGAGGTCATGGCCCGCGGTGGGCGCGTCCTTTTGATTTCGGACCAGAAGGGCATCCGAGAAGCGGGCCACGATGTGTGGAACACGCTTGTCATGCCCGAGGTTCCAGCCAGCCTTGCGCCGATCCTCTACGCCCTGCCGGCGCAGCTTCTGGCCTATTACACGGCGATTGCCAAAGGGACAGACGTGGATCAGCCAAGAAACCTCGCCAAATCGGTGACGGTGGAATAACAGGCATGGACCTTGAGTTGGCCCTTTCCGAATTGCGCGCCGCCGGAGACCCGGAGCGCGCGGCAGGGTCAGCCGCCTATCATAAGGCCGCCCGCACCTATCTTGGGATCGCAGTGCCTCAGATCGACGAGCTAACCAAGCGTTGGCGGGCCGATTTGACATTGGACGAGAGGCTCGACCTAGCCGCAGGCCTGTGGAGCAGCGATATCCACGAGGCCCGGATCGCCGCGGCCAAGCTGCTCAATCAAGCCCGCATTCGCCCCGATGATCAGGGGGCTTGGCGGCTTATTGTCTCTTGGGTTTCCGATTTTGATGGCTGGGCCATCGCGGATCACGCCTGTATTGCGGGGCAAAAGCGGCTTGTCGCTGATCCCTCGCGCCTTGACGAGGTCGAGGCTTGGACGCAAAGCCCACATATGTGGACCCGCCGCGCCGCGCTCGTCATCACCCTCCCTTGGACCAAGATGAACCACCCAAAACCAGTGGATCTGGCGCGGCGAGACCGGATTCTCGGGTGGGCGGCCGGCTATGTTGACGACAAGGAATGGTTCATCCAGAAGGCCATCGGCTGGTGGCTGCGTGATCTGAGCAAACACGATCCTGACCGCACCCGCGCCTTCATCGCGGCCAATGGCGAGCGGATGAAGCCTTTTGCCCGCAAAGAAGCGCTGCGGCATCTGGGCGCGTGATGCCCCTCCCCTTGCCAGGCCTCGCGGTTCCGCCTACCTAGGCGTCATGCAAGACGTACCCGCCCCTTTGATCGATCCCTTCGCCCGTGCCATCCGCTATCTGCGGGTTTCGGTCACGGATCGCTGCGATTTCCGCTGCGTCTATTGCATGACCGAGAACATGACCTTCCTGCCGAAGAAAGAGCTTCTGACGCTGGAAGAACTCGACAGGCTTTGCACCTCCTTCATCCGCCTCGGGGTCGAGAAGCTGCGGATCACCGGCGGTGAGCCTTTGGTGCGGCGCGATATCATGACCTTTTTCCAAGGCATGAAGCGGCATCTCGACAGCGGCGCGTTGAAAGAGCTGACCGTAACGACGAACGGCAGCCAGCTCGAGAAATTCGCGGGGCCGCTTTACGAGGCGGGCGTGCGGCGAATCAATGTCTCGCTCGACACTTTGGACGCCGACAAATTCGCCGCCATCACCCGCTGGGGCCGTTTGGCCCAAGTCTTGCGGGGCATCGAAGCGGCGCGCGAAGCGGGATTGAGGGTCAAGATCAACACCGTGGCGCTCAAGGGCTTCAACGAGGACGAGTTGTTCCGCCTGACCGAGTGGTGCGCCGAGAACGATATGGACCTGACCTTCATCGAGGTCATGCCGATGGGCGATATCGGCAATGAGGACCGGCTAGGGCAGTTCTGGTCGCTGAAGGACCTGCGGGCCGAGCTCGAGGGGCGCTACGCGCTCACCGATCTGGCCGAGCGCTCAGGTGGGCCCGCGCGCTATGTGCGGATCGAGGAGACGGGCCAAAAGATCGGCTTCATCACGCCACTTTCCCATAACTTCTGCGAAAGCTGCAATCGGGTGCGGATCACCTGCACCGGCGAGATCTATACCTGCCTCGGCCAAGACGGCCATTCCGACCTGCGCGCGCCGCTGCGAGCCTCGGACGATCCCGCCGTCCTTGAAGACGCGATCCGCAAGGCCATTGGCCTCAAACCCAAGGGCCATGATTTCGACTATTCGCGCCAGACGGTCGACGGGCGCGTGGCGCGGCATATGAGCCATACCGGAGGCTGAAGCAATCTCAGGGAAAGTTGGCAGACTTTCCCGGTTCGAGATTGCGACATTTCAACGCCCCAAGGCGTTTCGACGAAACGCCGCAGGAGCGAGGGGCTGCCTGCCCCTCGCGCTCCCCGGGAGTATTTTCGGCCAAAAGAAGATCAGGTGGCGGGCATACGCTGTTCGACGATCCCTGCCCACCAGCTACAGCCGGCGGGGATGGCGTCGTCGTTGAAATTGTATTCGGGGTGGTGGACCATCGCCGTGTCGCCGTTGCCGATCAGGATGTAGGCGCCGGGGCGTTCCTCGAGCATATAGGCGAAATCCTCGCCGCCCATGACGAGCGGGGCATCGTCGCAGCCGCCAGAAACAGAGCGGGCCACCTCGGCGGCAAACTCTGTCTGGGCCTCGTGGTTGACCATCGAAGGGTAGCCGCGGTGGTATTTCACCTCGGCGTGCCCGCCCATCGCGGTGCAGACCTGTTCGGCGATGGCGGTCAGGCGCGTTTCGGCTAGCTCGCGCATGTGGCGCGACATGGTGCGGACGGTGCCTTTGAGATGGACCTGCTGGGGGATCACGTTGAAGGCTTTGGAGGAGCTTTCCATCGAGGTCACGGAGACGACGATTTGGTCGACCGGATCGGCGTTGCGGCTCGAGATGGTCTGAAGCATCATCACGACCTGCGCGGCGGTGACGTTGGGGTCGATCGTTTCCTGCGGCTTGGCGGCGTGGCCGCCTTTGCCTTTGACGAAGATCTCGAACTGGTCGGTCGCGGCGAAGAAGGCGCCCGAGCGGATCGCGAAGGAGCCGGTGGGTTTGCCCGGCCAGTTGTGCATCCCGTAGACCTCCTGGATGTTCCAGCGGTCCATCATGCCATCGGCGCACATCTCGCGACCGCCGCCGCCGCCCTCTTCGGCGGGCTGGAAGATCACCACGACGGTGCCATCGAAGTTGCGGGTTTCCGCAAGGTATTTGGCGGCGCCCAGCAGCATGGCGGTATGGCCGTCATGGCCGCAGGCGTGCATGGCGCCGGGGGTTTTGGAGGCATAGGGGAGGTTTGTGGCCTCAAGGATCGGCAGGGCATCCATATCGGCGCGCAGGCCAATGACCTTGCCCTTGGTATCGCTCTTGCCCTTGATAACGCCGACAACGCCGGTGCGGCCGATGCCGGTGACGATCTCGTCGCAGCCGAATTCCTTGAGCTTTTCAGCCACGACCGCCGAGGTGCGGTGGGTCTCGAAGAGGATCTCGGGGTTCTCGTGCAGATCGCGCCGCCAGGCGGTGATTTCGGGAAGGAGTTCGGCAAAGCGGTTCTTGACGGGCATGGTGCCTCCGGTGCGTGAGTGTTCGGCAAGAGACTGTCCGAGCGGCGGCGACACCGCAAGGGGGGATTTGATCAAAGACTCGGGCCGGTGACGAGCTTCTCGCCCCTGGCGAAGCGCGAGATGCGGAACCGGCGCAAATCGTATCCGGTCGGCTCACCCCGCACCATTGAAGCGGTGACGCGGCCGAAGCCCGGGCCGATGCCAAAGCCGTGGCCGCTCATACCTGTCGCGACGATGAGACCGGGCAGCTCCGCCACATGATCCACGACCGGCACAACATCGGGCATGGTGTCGATCATGCCCGCCCAGGCCGACTTGAGCCGCACCTCGCCCAATGACGGGTGATCGGCAGCGAATTGCCGGGAGACCTTGCCGAGCGCCTTCATGGCTGGCCGAGGATTGAGGACCCGCATCCTCTCAAAAGGCGAGACCTCGTCGGCCCGCCAGCGGCGCGGGGTGGTCCATGCGTCGGGGTAGCCTTTCGGAGATGCGGGGAAGAAGCGGTTGGCCGTCGGGTTGGCGACGATCTGGGGGAGGAATTTGCGCAGGTGCCGAAAGGCATCGGGTCCGATCAGGAACTCGTGGAAATCGGCGGCGGCGAGTGTGTAGCCGCCGTCCGCGCGGCGTCGGAAGGCACCTGTTGTATCGACCGCTCCGCCTTCGAAAACGAGCGGCAGCGCTTCGGTCGCGGCAACGCTCGCCCGAACCGAGAGTTGCGGGATGCGCACGCCGTGGGCCGCAAGAAAGAGCGACGACCATGCGCCGCCGGCAAGAACAACGCTTGGCGCGGCGATCCGGCCCTTCTCGGTGAACACACCCGCAATCTTGCCGCCCGCCATATCGAGCCGCCGGACGGCGCAGTTCTCGATGATGACTGCCCCGGCCCTGACCGCGAGCCTCGCCAGCGCCGGAACGGCGAGCCACGGCTCGGCCTTCATATCGGATGCGGTGTGCATCCCTCCAAGCCAACGGTTCTTTGCGCTGGGAAGCAGTTTGCTAACACCGTCTTGGGTCAGAAGTTCGGTGTCGAGGCTGTGCTCCCGCGCCAGCGCCATGAACTCTTCGAAATAAGCGAGGTCTTTTTCGCTGTCGGCAAGGTAGAGAAGGCCAGATTGCCTGAGGCCGATGTCCTCTCCCAACTCTGGCTCCAACTCGCGCCACAGACGATTGGCTTCGATCATGATCGGCAGCTCGGCAGGATCGCGGCCCTGCTGGCGGATCCAGCCCCAGTTGCGCGAGGACTGCTCGGCCGCGACCCGCCCCTTCTCAAGGACCACCGGGCGAAGGCCGGCCTTGGCGAGGAAAAGTGCCGTGCAGATGCCGATCACGCCCCCGCCGATGATCACGCAATCAGCGCGGGCGGGAAGCGGCCCATCGTGCTCGACCGGGCTATTTTCAGAAATCGGGAAAGGGATCATGTGCAGAGGGTGGCCAGCAAATCGTCCATGAAGGCCTGACCGGCCCGGAACTGTTCAACAGTGAGAAACTCGTCCGGCTGATGCGCTTGATCAATGTCACCGGGGCCGCAAATCACAGCCGAATAGCCCCGCTCCTGAAACTGGCCCGCCTCGGTGCCGTAGCTCACAACATGTGAGGCGTTATCGCCGGTGAGCCGGCGCACGAGCGCCTCTGCGGCACCGTCTGCCTCGGGAACGAGGCCGGGCACATGAAAGCGCTGCACAAGGTCGATATGCGCAGAGGGGTGGATTGCCTGCATTTCTCTCTCGAGCCGCGCCACCTCGGCTTTGAACTTGGCGGCCCAGTCCGCGACCTTCTCGCCGGGAACAACGCGGAAGTCGAACCCGAACCAGCAATCACCCGCCGTGATGTTGTGGGCGGTGCCACCGTGAATGGTACCGATATGGAGTGTGGTGTAGGGCGGCACAAAGGTCGAAGCGATGGCGCTTGGTGTCTTGGCCGCGTTTTCGGCATTCATCCGGTTAGCCCAGTCGATCAGCTTTGCCCCCCACATGATGGCATTCACGCCCTTGTGGATCAGTGATGAGTGAACCTCGTACCCCTTGATATGCACCGCATAGCCAAATCCGCCTTTATGGCCCGTGACGGCCTTCATCATCGACGGCTCGCCCACGATCACGGTTTCGGCGCGCGGCAGGCCGTGGCTCACCATATGGTCGATCATCGGCGGCGCGCCGGTGCAGCCAACTTCTTCGTCGTAGCTGAGCGCAATCTGCAAAGGCCGCTGGAGGCGGCCCTCTTTGTGGAGCGTGGCCGCCTTGGCCATTGCTGCCAAACCTAGCGCATCAAACCCCTTCATGTCGCAACAGCCCCGTCCGAAGAGTTTGCCGTCGCGTTCTGTCACGGTGAAGGGGTCGCTCGTCCAGTCCTGACCATCGACCGGCACAACGTCGGTATGGCCCGAGAGGACGACCCCGCCGTCGATCTCTGGCCCAACGTGGGCATAAAGAGCCTCTTTCGTCCCCTCCGCGTTCGGAACCCGCACTGAGGCAATCCCATGCCCCGCCAGATAGCTCTCGACGTAATCGATAAGGGGGATATTGCTATCACGGCTGACCGTGGGGAAAGCAACCAGCCTATCTAGTATACGGCGGGCTTCGTTTGCATTGGTCAATTTATTTGCTCGTTCATTGCGGTTCGCCGCACTCTAGGCGGCCTGTTCCATTTTCCGCAATCCCCCCGGATAAATCATGTTGCAGCAATAATTTTCCGTGCTACCGTTTGGTCAAAATAGTTCCGGCGAAATGTTCGGACGCCCAATAAAATAAGACGACGACTGGGAGAATCTGATGCACGATGGGGGTCGGCCCGTCCTGGAGGTCCAGGGCCTTAAGACTGTATTCCGCGTGCGCGGTGGCGAAATCCATGCCGTCAATAATGTCAGTTTTGATCTGAAACCGGGCGAGCTATTGGGTGTCGTCGGCGAAAGCGGCTCGGGCAAGTCCGTGACCATGATGTCCCTTCTGGGGTTACTCCCCTCGCCCCCCGCCGAGGTGCGCGAGGGCAAGGTACTGCTCGATGGTCAGGACCTCTTGAAAACCGATGAAGACACGTTGCGCGATGTGCGAGGCGGCAAGGTCGGCTTTATCTTCCAAGACCCGATGACCTCGCTCAATCCGGTGTTTACGGTCGGCTATCAGATCATGGAGCCCCTGCGAAAGCACATGGGGATGAACAAGAAAGCCGCCAAGGCGCGGGCCGTGGAGCTCTTGGAGCTTGTCGGCATCCCCGGAGCGGAACAGCGGCTCTCGGACTATCCCCACCAGTTTTCCGGTGGAATGCGTCAGCGGGTGATGATCGCGATTGCCTTGGCCTGCGACCCGAAGGTTCTCATCGTCGACGAGCCGACCACGGCACTTGATGTGACCATTCAGGCGCAGATCATCGAGTTGATGAAAGAGCTTCGGCAAAAGCTCGGTATGGCGGTGATCTGGATCACCCACGATCTCGGCGTCATTGCCGGCATCGCCGACCGTGTCATGGTCATGTATGGCGGGCAGGTCGTCGAGCACGCGCCGGTGCGCGAGCTTTTCGGCAACCCGCAGCATCCCTATACAAAGGCGCTTTTGAAAACCGTGCCGAGCGTGCGCGGGGAACGTGTCCGCCGCCTGACGATCATCGAGGGCCAGCCGCCGATCCTTGGCGCGCCGCCCTCCTCCTGCCCGTTCCGGGACCGCTGCGCTTCGGCGGTCGAGGAATGCGCCCGCCGCAACCCGGCCCGCACGCCGATCGGCGAGGGCCATGACGTCGCCTGCGTTCTGGTCGAAGCGAAGGAGGCCGCACATGCTTGACGCTGCCCCTTCCAAAAAGCCGCTGGTCGAGGTCCGCAACCTCAAGATGCACTTCCCGATCTATGCCGGCCTTTTGCGCCGCCGAGTGGGCGAGGTAAAGGCGGTCGACGGTGTTTCGTTTGACGTCTTCGAAGGCGAAACCCTTGGGCTCGTGGGCGAATCCGGATGTGGCAAGTCCACCTGTGGCCGTGCTCTCCTGCGCCTCTACGAGGTCACCGACGGTTCAATCAGCATCGACGGCACCGATATCGCGACCCTGTCCCATGCCGCCCTTCGGGAAAAACGGCCAACGATGCAGATGGTCTTTCAAGACCCGCAGGCAAGCCTCAATCCGCGGATGACCGTGCAGGCGATCATTCAAGAGCCGCTCGACGAGCACACGACCCTGTCGACCAAGGAAAAGCAGCAGAAGGTCTACGAGCTGATGGACGCCGTGGGCCTCAACCGCCGTTTCGCGGGCCGCTATCCGCACGCCTTCTCGGGCGGTCAGCGCCAGCGTATCGGCATCGCCCGCGCGCTTGCCTTGAACCCCAAGTTTATCGTTTGCGACGAGCCGATCGCCGCGCTTGATGTGTCGATCCAGGCGCAGGTGGTAAACCTGCTGGAAGACCTGCAGGAACAGTTCGGCCTGACCTACCTCTTCATCAGCCACGACCTCTCGATGGTGCGCCATATCGCGACGCGGGTGGCGGTGATGTATCTGGGCAAGATCGTCGAGCTGGCCCCGCGCGAGGCGCTCTATTCCGCGCCTCTGCACCCCTATACCGAGGCGCTCCTTTCGGCCGTGCCCGAGCCCGACCCGAGCGTCGAGGCCAAGGTCGAGCGGATCATCCTTCAGGGCGATGTGCCCTCCCCCGCAAATCCGCCGAAGGGCTGCAATTTCTGCACACGTTGCCCGAAGGTCATGGATATATGTCGCGAGGTCGAACCCGACTATCGCGAGGTGCGCCCGGGCCATTTCACGGCCTGCCACCTGCATGAAATAACAAGCCAGACCGCGGAGAAAACCGCGGCGAAAAGTGAGGCGAACGAGCGCCAACATGGAGAGTAAAATGAAAATCAAAACAGCCCTAGCGGGCGCAGTAGCCGCGATGGCCTTTGCGCCAGCGGCTTTTGCCGAACGCGGGAGCGATGGCCACCTGTCGATCATCTATTGGCAGGCCCCGTCGATCCTGAACCCGTATCTGTCGGGCGGCACCAAGGACATTGAATCGTCGTCGATGATCATCGAGCCGCTTGGCCGCTATGACCAGAACGGCAACATGGTTCCCTACCTTGCCGCTGATATCCCGACCGTTGCCAACGGCGGCGTCTCGGCAGACCTGACCTCGATCACCTGGAAACTGCAGTCCGGCCTTCTGTGGTCCGACGGCACCCCGGTGACCTCGGCCGACGTCCAGTTCACCGCGGAATACTGTATGCACCCCGAAGGGGGCTGCGCGCAGGCGGCCAAGTTCGACAAGGTGACCTCGGTCGATATCGTCGATGATCTGACCGTGACGGTTAACTTCTCGCAAGCGATGCCGAACCCCTATGGCCCGTTCATGGGCGGCCAGTCGCCGATCATCCAGAAGGCCCAGTTCGAGAACTGCCTCGGCGCCAAGGCCCCTGAGTGCACCGACGCCAACTTTGGCCCGATCGGCACCGGCCCGTTCCGCGTCACCGAGTTCCGCACGAACGACGTGATCCAGATGGAAGCCAACCCGAACTACCGCGATCCGGCCAAGCCGGCCTTCGCCACCGTGACCTTCAAGGGTGGCGGCGATGCGACCTCTGCAGGCCGTGCGGTTCTGGAAACCGGCGAGTTTGACTACGCCTGGAACCTCCAGCTGGCACCCGACGTCATCGACTCGATGGCGGCTGCCGGTGTCGGCACCGCGATCAGCGCCTTCGGTTCGCTCGTCGAGCGTATCGAGGTCAACCTGACCGACCCCTCGCCGAACCTGCCGGAAGGCGAGCGTTCGACCGTGGCCCATCCGCACCCGTTCCTGTCGAACGCCAACGTGCGTAAGGCTCTGTCGATCGCCATCGACCGCAACCTCCTCGTCGAGGTGGGCTATGGCCGCGCCGGTCGTCCGACCTGTAACCTCGTCCCCGCTCCGGCGCTCTATGCGTCCGACAACACCGAGTGTCTGACCCAGGACATCGAAGGCGCCAAGGCGCTGCTCGAAGCCGAGGGCTATGTTGACTCGAACGGTGACGGTGTCCGCGAGAAGGATGGTGTTGAACTGCGCGTCCTCTACCAGACCTCGACCAACGCTGTCCGTCAGGACTTCCAGGCGCTGATCAAGGAGTGGTGGCAGGAAATCGGTGTTGCCACCGAGCTGCGCAACCTCGACGCTTCGGTCTACTTCGGCGGTGACCCGGGTTCGCCCGACACCTACCAGAAGTTCTATGCCGACGTCGAAATGTACGCCAACAACTTCGACGGCACTGACCCGCAGGCCTATCTCGGCGCCTATCGTTGCGGCACCGAGCCCAAGCCCTCGAGCCAGTGGCAGGGTGAGAACATCAACCGCTTCTGCGATCCGAACTACGACGCTCTGATCGACCAGCTCGCCCAGACCGGCGATCTGGAAGAGCGGGGCCGTCTTGGCCGGATGATGAACGACATGATGACCAAAGACAGCAACGTCATCATTCCGCTGGTTGACCGTGGCCGCGTGTCGGCTCACGCCAACTCGCTCGGCGGCGTTGTCCTGAATACCTGGGACAGCGAACTGTGGAACGTTGCCGACTGGTACCGCATCAAGTGATCTGACGATCATATCGCCGCAGCCCTTCGGGGCTGCGGCACCCCCCCTTCTAGAGACCTGAACCGAGGCGCCATGCTTACCTATACGATCCGCCGGCTTATCCTTGCTGTGCCGACGCTTCTGTTCATCGCTCTGGTGATCTTTCTCCTGTTGGAGCTCGCCCCCGGCGATCCGATGGCCGAGATGCCGCTGACGATCCCACCCGAGGTGAAGGAAAAGATGCGCGAGGCGCTGGGCCTCGGCCAGCCGTGGTATGTGCGCTTCTATCTCTGGCTCTACCAGTTCTTCATCGTCGAACCGCAGTATTGGATCGACGGCCTCTTCGGCACCAATTTTGCCGATGGCGCGCAGCGGATCATCTCGTTCCAGTCGCGCAGCCCTGTATTCAATACCATCGCCGAACGCATCCCGCAGACCCTCTGGGTGGTCGGCATGTCCTATGTGGTGGGTGTGATCATCGCGCTTCCCATCGGCATCATCTCGGCGGTGCGCCAGTATAGCTGGTTCGACAACTTCGGTACGTTCATCTCGATGGTGGGCTTCTCGGTGCCCACGTTCTTTACCGGCGTTCTTCTGATCGTGATCTTCTCGGTCAACCTCGGCTGGTTCCCGTCGATCTATGACACCACGCTCAAGGTCAATGACTGGCCCAGTTTCGTTAAACAGCTCAAACAGATGGCCATGCCGGTCTTTGTACTGGCGCTCTACAACGCCGCCCAGATCAGCCGCTTCATGCGCGCCTCAATGCTCGACAATCTCGGACAGGACTATGTCCGCACCGCCCGCGCCAAGGGCATGACCGAAAAGGTCGTTGTGCTGAAACACGTCCTGCGCAACTCGCTCATTCCGGTGGTGACCGTGATCGCCCTCGGCGTGCCGCAGGTCTTTGGCGGGGCAATCATCACTGAGCAGGTGTTCAAGGTGAACGGGCTCGGCCAGCTTCTCATCATCGCCATTCACGGCAATGATGTGCCGATGGTTTTGACGCTTACATTCATCTTCGCCGTGCTGATCGTCGTCTTCAACCTGATCGCCGATATCCTCTACGGCATCCTCGACCCCCGGATCCGCTATGACTGAGACGACGCAGACCCAAGAAGCCATCCCCGTCCGCAACCAGTGGTGGGACGTGTGGGATCAGTTCAAGACCCACCGCGGCGCGGTGATTGGCGGGGCGTTTCTGATCTTCATCACGCTTTTCGTGTTGCTTGGCCCCTACCTCTGGCAGGTCGACGCGCAGAAGCTCGATATCCGCAACAAGGATTTGCGGCCCTTCTACATTGGTCTGTTTTCGGACGTGAAATGGAGCTGGTCGCGACCGTTGGGCACCGATCACCTTGGTCGCGATATCATGGCCAACCTTATTCAGGGCGGCCAGATTTCGATGGCGGTCGGTTGGACCGCGATGATCCTGTCGCTGTTCCTTGGCACGCTGATCGGCGTCCTTGCAGGCTTCTTCAAGCGGCTTGATGGCATCCTGATGCGGTTCACCGATCTGGTTCTGTCGCTGCCGCTGCTGCCAATCCTTCTGGTGATGATGCTTCTCTTCCGCGATCCGCTGCGTGCGGCCTTCGGGCCGGAGACCGGCATCTTTATCCTGATCGTCTCAGGGATAGGCATCACCTCTTGGATGCACACCGCCCGGATCGTGCGCGGCGATATCCTTGCCATCAAAGAGCGCGAGTTTGTCCTTGCTGCCCGCTCGATCGGCACCCCGCCGCGGAGGATGATCACTCGCCACCTTTTGCCCAACGTCATGTCGCCGATCATGGTCTCGGCCACCTTGGGCCTTGCGAGCGCGATCATCACCGAAAGTGCGCTCTCTTTCCTCGGCCTCGGCTTCCCCTCCGATTTCCCGACATGGGGAAAGATCCTCTTCGACAGCGTTGACCGCATGGCTTCCTTCCCCGAGCGGGTGATTTGGCCGGGTCTGTGCATCTCGCTCACTGTCTTGAGCGTGAACTACATCGGCGATGGCCT
>JBFEXG010000009.1:0-22190 GCA_041546005.1 Paracoccaceae bacterium | reverse complement strand
GGCGAGCCTTGAGAAGAACATCCTCTCGGCAGGCGGATCGGAAGAGGCGGCAGACCTCTACACCCGCTTCCGCGGGCGGATGCCGGGGGTCGAGCCGCTTCTGAAAGGGCGCGGGCTTCTTGATGTAGCCTAGTCGTCGCCGGGATCGCCGAGCGGATCCTTGTGGATGAGCACATCGGCGTTGGGATAGGCCGCGATGATCGTGCGGCGGAGCCCGGCGCCGATGGCGTGGGCTTCGGTCAGGGTCTGATCGCCATCAAGCTCGATATGCAGGTTGACGAAAACACGGCTGCCGGCCTGCCGTGATTTCAGATCGTGAAAACCATGCACACCCGGATAGCTTCCGGCGATCTTGGCGATGCCGTCCAACATCGCCGGATCGGCGCGTCTGTCCATCAGCGCATCCCAAGCTGCCTTGCCGATACGGATTGCGCCAAAGGCCATGAAAAGCGCGGCCCCAATGGCGACGATCGAGTCGATCTGTGCAAGCCCGAATTGCGAGGAGGCATACAGAGCAACAACGGCGCCGATATTGGGAATCATGTCGCCGACATAATGCAGGCTGTCGGCGGCAACGACCTTGTTGCCGGTCTTGATCGCCACGCGCCGCTGCCAAAAGACAAGCGCGCCTGTGATGAGAATGGCAAAGACGACCACGGCGATGCCCTTTTCCTCTTGCCGGGGAAGGGCCATGTCACCGGACATGAGGCGCATCACTGCGGCCACGGTAATGACGCCTGCCGAGGCGATGATGAAGAGAGATTGTGCCAGTGCGGCAAGGTCTTCGGCCGAAGTATGGCCGAACGCGTGATCCTCGTCGGCAGGTTTGGCAGCATAGGCGATAGCGGCGAGGCCGCCCAAAGACATCATCAGATCCATCGCACTGTCGGCCAGCGTGGCGGCAACCGACAAAGCACCCGTCTCGCTCAGCGCCCAGAGTTTGGCGATGACGAGGATCGAAGCAACCGCGACCGAGAAGATACCGGCCGAAAGGTTCAGGCGTGTGTGGTCGGTGGTGTGCATTTCGGCTCCGGGCTGTCTGCCGAGATTATTCGCGCAGCTCGTCGGCGTCCACGCCCCAAAGTGCTGTCTTCAGCGCCCAGCCCTTATATCCGCCGGACTCGATCCTACACCAATTGATCTCGCAGGCGCCAAGGAAGGCAATGACACCCTGCTCGAATACGGCGACCTCTGGTGCGCTGGCCTCGGGGCGCGAACGGACGGGCGTTTGATCTTCATCGATCAGAACCGTGCGTTCGCCCGAGAGGAGCGTATAGTGGACCCAGCCGCCAAGCCCGTCGCGATCGACGATCCGCCGCCAATTCTCGTATTCCGCGATGATCTGGACCGGAAGGTCGGCGCGTTTGTAGATCCAATCGATCCGGTGCGTGAGCGAAGGGCCGCGTCGGACGTTGGTCTCAGTGGATTTCAGCGAAACAAAGCGCGGCATCGGCAGGTTAGTCACCGGGCCGCGGCCCGGGTCGGTCGCGGCGCTTTCCTGTGCCAGCGAGGCGCCGCCCAGCAAGAAGGTGACGGCAATCGCACCGACCCTTAGAAATTGCGTGAGCGATCTCATTAATCCTGCCCTTGATTGCTGCTCTTTGGCCTTCTCGTCTCGGGTGCTCTTGTGCCCCGCGGCCTTGAAGGGCAATCTGCCATCAAAGGCCGGAAGATGCAAAGCGCGGGAGAGTGTTTCATGCCAGGGAAGCGACTGAGTGTTGTCGTCACGCGACGGTTGCCGGAAGTGGTTGAGACCCGGATGAAAGAGCTCTTCAATGTGACTCTGCGGGAAGAGGACACACCAATGACCCGCGAGCAGCTGGCGGCAGCGATGCAGGGGGCCGATGTTCTGGTGCCGACGCTGACCGACCAGATCGACCAACGCCTTCTGGCGCAGGCGGGCGACAGGCTCAAACTGATCGCCAATTTCGGCTCGGGCATCGACCATATCGATGTGCATACTGCCCGGCAGCGTGGGATTCTCGTCTCCAACACACCCGGCGTGGTGACCGAGGATACTGCCGACATGACGCTGGCACTCCTCTTGGCGGTGACCCGGCGAATCCCAGAAGGGCTTGCGCTGATGCAAAGTGGCGATTGGGCAGGCTGGGCGCCGACCGCAATGCTGGGCGGGCGGATCGCTGGCCGCCGCCTTGGCATTCTTGGCATGGGCCGGATTGGCCTTGCTGTCGCCAAGCGGGCGCGGGCCTTTGGGATGTCGGTGCACTATCACAACCGCAAGCGGCTGCGCCCTGAGGTCGAGGATCAGGTGGACGCAACCTATTGGGAGAGCCTCGACCAGATGGTGAGCCGGGTCGATATCCTGTCGATCAACTGCCCCCACACGCCGGCAACCTTCCATCTTATGAACGCCCGCCGCCTCAAGCTGATGAAGCCCTCCGCGGTGATCGTGAACACGAGCCGCGGCGAGGTGATCGACGAGAACGCCCTGACGCGGATGCTCCGCGCAGGCGAGATTGCTGGCGCGGGCCTTGATGTTTTCGAGCGCGGCGCCGAGATCAACCCGCGCCTGCGCGAATTGCCGAACGTTGTCCTCCTGCCGCACATGGGCTCGGCCACGGTCGAAGGCCGCGCCGAGATGGGCGAGAAGGTCATCATCAATATCAAGACCTTCGCCGATGGCCACCGCCCGCCTGATCTGGTCGTGCCGGGGATACTCTGAGGCTGCGGCTACCTGTCACGCAATCGTGGCTTGCGGGGATCATGGCGGCGGATAGTGTCGCTCCATGGGAGAGCGGGTTCTTGAACATCTGAAGATTGGCACATGGGTGGCGTTGGTCTTGGCGCTGGCCCTGACGATCTTGGCCCAGCACGGCCCGACGATGCTGCCTGCGGCTCCGAGCCACAGCGCCGATCATTCCGATCACGGCCAGCCCATGCCAGACCATGCGAGTTGTGTTCTGGCCTGCGTTGCCTTTGTCGAGGTGGTTCCTACCCCTATGGCCGTGCCTTTGCGGTTGTTCCTCGGTCTGGCTGAGCTGCCTTCGTTTGGGCTGCTCGTGGGGCAAGAGATCGAATGGGCCGGACGACCGCCTTGGCGCCTAGGCTAAGGTCTGCGCCGCATTTCCCATTCCCGGCCCCGTGTGGCCGAACCCAGAGGTCAAAATGACTCATTCTTTTTCCCGGCGCGGCTTTCTGGCTGCGTCTTCCGCGAGCCTTCTTGGCGCCGCCTTTCCCCTGCCCGGCATGGCCGCCCCTGAATGGCGCAGCCTTTTCGCCACCACGCGCACCCTTGATATCGACGGGCGCGCCGCCACGGTCATGGGGCTGCTGAACTCCTCGGGCCAGACGGGCCTGACCTTCAACGAGGGCGAGATGTTCTCGGTCCGGCTTGAAAACCAGCTCGGGCAACCAACGCTGATCCACTGGCACGGCCAGATCCCGCCCAACTTGCAGGACGGTGTGCCCGATATGCCCGCGCCGATGCTTCGCCCCGGCGAGACGCGCGATTACGACTATGCCACCGCCCCCGGCACCCACTGGATGCACGCGCACATCCCGTCGCACGAGATGCAGCTTCTTGCCGCCCCGCTGATCGTCCGCCGCGCCGAGGAGGTCGCGGAGGATCGGCAGGAGGTTGTCATGTTCCTGCACGATTTCTCGTTCCGCAGCCCCGAGGAGATTTTTGACGAGCTCGGCGTCGCCTCTGGCGATGGGCACGGGATGGCGGGAATGACGATGGGCGGAATGTCGGGCATGATGGACCACGGTGCGATGGGCGGGATGGACCTCAACGATATCGAGTTCGATGCCTATCTCGCCAATGACCGAACCCTCCGCGATCCCGAGGTGGTCGCGGTCGAGGCGGGCGGGCGCGTGCGCCTGAGGATCATCAACGCTGCGGCAGCGACCGTCTTCTGGATCGATACCGGCGCACTTGCCGCGCAGGCGGTAGCGGTCGACGGCCAGCCCATCGTACCGGTCAGCGGCAATCGCTGGGGCCTTGCCATGGCGCAGCGGATCGACCTTTTGATCGATCTCCCGTCCGGCGGCGGCGCTTGGCCGATCCTCGCCCGCCGCGAAGGAGCGCCGGAGCAGACGGGGATCATCCTCGCTACCCCCGGCGCCGAGGTGCGCAAGGTTGAAGGCCGGGCTGACTCAATTGCGCCTGCCTTCGATCTCAACCTGTCGCAAGAGGCGATGTTCCAAGGGCTGAACCCCTTGCCGCCGCGCCCCTTGGATCGTGGCTATATGGTGATGCTCAGCGGTTCGATGACGCCCTACAGCTGGTCGATTGATGGGCAACTCTGGCCCGACTATCTGCCGGTTGCTTGCGCTTCGGGCGAGCGGGTCGAGATCATGTTCCACAATATGTCGATGATGGGCCATCCGATGCACCTGCACGGGCATCACTATCAGGTTGTTGGTCTGAACGGCCGCCCGCTCAACGGCGCCCGGCGCGATACAGTCTATGTGCCGCCCATGGCCTCGGTCACGATTGCCTTCGATGCGGGCGAGAGCGCCGACTGGATGCTGCACTGTCACCACATGGCGCATATGCAAAGCGGCATGATGACGGTGTTGAACGTGGCGTAGATGCATGCGCGTCGCCCCGGTCAGTCCGGAGCGACGCCATCATTCCTATTTCGACAGTTCCCGCAGAAGGCGGGCACCCGGCAGCTCGCCACCGAGAATCTGCTCGCGCGTGTCGCGGGCAAACCCAACAACCAGCGCCCGGTAATACTGATCTGCCGACTTGATGACAGAACTCCAGATCGCCCCGACCGTTGAGTCTGAGGCGTCTCCAGCGACCACCTGAATCGAATAGGAGGCAACTGTCGTACCATTGGCATCAACGAGCCGCGCCACACCTTGCATCTGCGATTTGTCGCGGCCGAAAGCGGTCGTCGTCGCGCCGGCCAGATTTATACGGGTCACATCGACCACGAGCTTCAGCCCGCCGGATGCCCTGCGGTCGGAGAATTCCCGCTCAAGAACTGCCTTCAGATCAGGGGCAAGCGCACTTGAATGATCGGCAGCGCGAACGCTTTCAAAGGCTGTGCCAGTGGTTGAGACCTCGATCGCCGAAATCGTCAGGCTTTTGCGGGCGTCGCGGCCCAGCGGGTTGGTATCTGGAAGCGGCGCGCAGGCTGCTGCAAAACCCAGAGAAACAACAAGAAATTCTCGTCTCAACATTCGTGGTTACCCTTTTATCAAGCGCCGTTCAGGCGCCAGAGGGGGAATGCCGAATAAGGGCCCCCACGGCAATATGGGGGCCCGTCACGGAATGTGTCAGAACCTGACAGATCGGGGATCTAGTTGGCGCCGTTCAGGGCCTTCCAAGCGTTCAGCCCACCGGCGATGAAGCGGGCGTTCTTGTAGCCCATGTCCCGAAGGCTCGCCGCCGAAAGGGCGCCGCGGTTGTTGGCGTTGCAGTAGCAGAGAATCACGGCGTCGAGGTCGGTAATCTTGCCCTCGACGTTCATCTCAAGCTTGCCGCGGCTGATGTTGAGCGAGCCGGGGATATGGCCTGCGGCGTGCTCGTCGGGATCGCGAATGTCGAGCGCGACAGCGCCTTCGGCCAAAAGCGAGGCAACATCGGCGGGATCGGCCGCGTCCACACGGGCGCGGGCGGCGTCGGCCATGGCTTGGAATTTGCTGGTGTAATTCATGGGGAACTCCTTTGTTTCGGAGCTCACCTAGACCTGAGCATTGAGGCTTTCAACCAGATACATCAAGAAAATGATATATATGTTATCGAAACCTGGAAAGACCCGGCTATTTTCCTAACGATAGACCTGATCCTCGGTCGGGAAGGCCCGGGTCTTGACCTCTTCGGCATAGCGGCGGACCGAATCTTCGATCATCGGCCCAAGCTGGCCGTAGACCTTGACGAATTTTGGCGTCCACGGATTGAGGCCCAGCATATCCTCCAAAACAAGAATTTGCCCGTCACACTCGACTGATGCGCCGATGCCGATGGTGGGAACGTCGATCTGGCGTGTGATCTTGGCGGCGAGCGGCTCGACCATGCCTTCCAGAACCACAGCGAAAGCCCCCGCCTCGGTCACGGCGCGGGCGTCTTCCTCGTGCAGGTGCCAGCTGTCCTCATCGCGGCCTTGGGTCTTGAAGCCGCCCATCACATGGCTCGATTGCGGGGTCAGGCCGATATGCGCCATGACGGGAATGCCGCGTTCGACAAGGAAGCGGATGGTCTCGGCCATACGCTTGCCACCCTCGAGCTTGATGGCGCCGCAACCGGTTTCTTTCATAACCTTGGCGGCATTGCGAAAGGCCATGTTGGGGCTTTCCTCATAGGTGCCGAAGGGCATATCGACAACGATCAGAGCCTTCTTGGTGCCGCGCACAACCGCTTTGCCGTGCATGATCATCAGATCAAGCGGCACGCCCACGGTCGACTCCATCCCGTGCATCACCATGCCAAGGCTGTCGCCCACAAGGATGAAATCCGCATATCTGTCGACGATCGCCGCGGTATGCGCGTGATAGGACGTGAGGGAAACGATCGGCTCGCCGCCTTTCCTTTTTGCAATCATCGGAACGGTATTCCGGCGGATTTGCTGGGGTTGGCTGCTCATTTTCTGATCTCCCTCTGATCTATCAGCAGAACGGGGTTGTCCTCCGGCCCAAAGGCCACGGACAGCATGATGGCGATGTCGGTATCTGGAACGCCGCCCACGGGGGCTAGAGTTCCAGCCTCGACGATATCAATGGCGACCAAACGCCCCCGCGGCTCGGCGGCGATGACGGCGCGCATCGCCTCCTCGATTTCGGCAATACTTGCGCCTGAGACGGCGGCCTTCTCGGCGGCTTCCAGCGCATGCGAGAGGCAGACAGCCGCTGCGCGGTCCTCGGGTGTGAGCCGCACATTGCGCGACGACATGGCGAGCCCATCCGCCTCGCGCACGGTGGCGACACCGAAAATTTGGATCGGAATGTGCAGATCGCGCACCATCCGACGGATCACTTGCAGTTGCTGGTAATCCTTTTCGCCGAAATAGGCGGCATCGGCCTGAATGATGTTGAAAAGCTTGCAGACCACGGTCGCAACCCCGCGGAAATGCCCGGGCCGAACGAGGCCGTGCAGCATATTGGCAAGCCGTGTGGTCTCGACGATGGTCTCGTCGCCCTCGGGATAGATTTCGGAAACCTGAGGGATGAACACCGCTGCCACCCCCGCCGCCTCGAGCATCGCAAGATCGGCCGCTTCGGTGCGGGGATAGCTCTCAAGGTCGGCCGGATTGCCAAACTGGGTCGGGTTGACAAAGATCGTGGCGATCACCCGGTCATGCGTGCCCTTGGCTTCCGCGACAAGCTGCATGTGGCCTGTGTGCAGTGCGCCCATCGTCGTCACCAGCCCGATCGAGTCCCCGTCGCGTCGATATTGAGCAACGGCGGCACGGATATCGGCGACTGTCCGGCAGATCTGCATATCGGCTCCTTCTGGTTGCCTTGTTGATATGCGCTTGCCGCGATGGGAACAACTGCTCGTGAAAGGTGGGGGCTCTGCCCCCGTCTCCTTGCGGAGACTCCCCCGGAGTATTTGCAGCCAAAAGAAGCGGGGATTTCTTTTGGCCCGAAATACTCTCGGGGGTGAATGCGGCTTGCCGCAGAGGGGGCAGATAGCCCCCTGGCCTTTGCATCCACGTCGCAAGTCGGTTTTGGTGTGCGAGGCGTCGGCTGGCTCTCGCTTTGAACCCCAGTTTACGACAGATTGCGGGCAATTCATTCTACGGGAGTCGCGCGATGAAGACCCATGTCAAAGCTCTGGTCGTTGGCGGTGGCGCCATCGGCACCTCGATTGCCTATCACCTCGCCAAGGCGGGCTGGGAGGATGTGATGCTTCTGGAGCGGGACGAGCTGACCTCGGGCTCGACCTGGCACGCCGCTGGCCTCTTGCCGCTCTTCAACATGAGCTATGCCACGACCCACATCCACAAGTACTCGGTCGACTATTACAAGACGCTCGAGGACGAGACCGGGCTCAATGCCGGCTTCTATGTGGTGGGCAACCTGCGCATGGCCCAGTCGCAGGACCGGATGGACGAGTTCATGCTCTATTCCTCGGTCGCCGAGACCGCGGACGTCTATCACGAGTTCCTCACGCCCGCGCAGATCAAGGAGCGCTGGCCGCTTGTGAGGACCGAAGACCTCAAAGGCGCGCTTTTCCACCCGCAGGACGGCTATATCAACCCCGCCGATGTCACCATGGCGATGGCCAAGGGTGCGCGGCAGCGGGGCGTGATCATCGAGCGCAAATGGCAGGTCGATGGGTATTTCTGGACTGGTTCGGAGTGGCGCGTAACCTGCACCAAGATGGTCGAGAAGGGCGGCAACCTGCTTCCCTCTGACGAGCAGATCGTCATCACCGCCGAGCATGTGGTGACCGCCACCGGCAACCACGCCCAGCGCACGGCCAAGCTTTTGGGGCTGCGCATTCCGGCGATTCCGGTCGAGCACCAGTATATCGTAACCGAGCCGGACCCCGAGCTTGTTGCCTATCGCGAGGCGGGCAATCCGCAGCACCCGGTTCTGCGCGATGCCGATGCCAAGTGGTATGTCCGCGAAGAGCGCGGCGGCTGGATCCTTGGCCCCTATGAGCGCAATGCGCCGGCCCGCTTTGAATATGGCGTGCCCGACAGCTTCCGCGCCGACCTTTTCCCGCTCGATTTGGAGCGGATCGAAGAGGAATATATGTCGATGATCCACCGCATCCCCTCGTCGGAGACGGTGGGCCTGAAGGACGATTTCAACGGCCCGATCTGCTATACGCCCGATGGCAACCCGCTTGTCGGCCCCGCGCCGGGCCTGCGGAATATGTGGCTGGCCGAGGGCTTTAGCTTCGGGATCACCGCCGCGGGCGGCACGGGCTACTACCTTGCCCAGATGATGGTCGAGGGCGAGGCCGAGATCGACATGGCGAGCCTTGATCCCAAGCGCTATGGCTCGTGGATGACGACCGAATACGGGGCGCGGAAGAACGAGGAGTGCTATGAGCACGTCTACATCCTCCACCACCCCGACGAAGAGCGCGAGGCCTGCCGGCCGCTGCGCACAGCACCCGTTTATGATCGCCAGAAGGCGCTGGGCGCGCAGTTCGGGCAGGTGAATGGCTGGGAGCGGCCCAACTATTACGGACCTCTCGATGCGGCGGACGATTTCGACCATCATACGCGCAGCTTCCGCCGTGGCGGCTGGTGGCAATATGCGGTCGAAGAGGCCAAGGCGATCCGCGAAGGCGTGGGCCTGATCGACGCGACAGCCTTTACCAAGCACGTTGTCAAAGGCCCGGGTGCGACCGCGTTCCTCGATTGGTTCACCTGTAACAAGCTGCCCAAGATCGGCCGGATCAACCTGACCTATGCGCTGACCTCGGCGGGCACCACCCGGACCGAATACACCATCGTTCGTCGCGGCGAGAACGACTATTACCTCGTCTCCGCCGGTGCATGGACCGACTATGACGCCGACTTCCTGCGCAAGGCGGCCGAGGACAAGGCGGCGGAGTTTGGCTATATCGAGATCCAGAACGTCACGACCCAATATGGCGTTTTCGCCATCGCAGGCCCCAAGTCGCGCGATGTTCTGAAAGAGCTCATTAAAGATGCCGAGCCGGAAACGGCGCTGTCGAACAAGCGCTTCCCGTGGCTTTCGGCGCAGCGGATTGAGCTGGGCATGTGCCCGGTCGATGCGATCCGCGTGGCCTATACGGGCGAATTGGGATGGGAGCTGCATCACCCGATCGAGATGCAACGCTATCTCTGGGATCAACTGATGGCCGCTGGCGCGAAACACGGGCTGAAGCTTGTGGGCGCGCGGGCGCAGAACTGGCTGCGGCAGGAGAAGAGCTATCGCGCCTTTGGGACCGAGCTGGGCCGCGACGCGACGCCGCTCGAGGCCGATCTGCCGCGCTTTGTCGATCTGTCCAAGGATTTCCACGGCAAGGCGGCGATGGAGGCGACCGGCGTGCGCTCTAAGTGCGTGACGGTTCTGATCGACGGGCCTGCGGATGCGGATCCGTGGGGCAAGGAAGCGCTCATTGATCCGGCGACGGGGGCCAAGATCGGCCGTCTGACGTCGGGCGGCTATTCGGTGGTCTTCGGCAAGCAAATCGGCATGGGCTATGTGCCGGTCGAGAAGGCCGAGGTGGGCACCAAGCTCAAGGTGCGGATGATGCGCGAGTTGTGGGATGCCGAGGTGGTGCAGGACAGCCCCTACGATCCGACGAACGCCAATATCCGCGTGGACGGCTGACGGAGAGGCCGGGGGCTTCGCGCCCCCGGACCCCCGCGGAGTATTTCAGGCCAAAAGAAGGTTAGGCGAAGCGCGCAGGCGAGAGCGCGGCGACGGTTTCGCCGTCGAGCTCGGGTTGGCGGCCGGCGACGAGGTCGGCCACCAGCTGGCTTGCGGCGGGGCTTGTCTGGAAGCCATAGCCGCCTTGGCCTGCGGACCAGACGAAGCTCGGATCGCGGGCATCGGGGCCGAGGACAAGCTGGCGGTCGGGCGCGAAGGTGCGCAGGCCTGCCCAGCTTGAGAGAAGCCGGGTGACCGGCGTTTTCATGTGTTCCTCATAGCGGGCGATGCCTTCGGCAAGCGTCATGTCGTCGGCGAAGGCGTCGTGCGGCTCCATCAGAAACTCTTCGGCAGGCGAGACGATGAGGGCGCCGGCGTCGGGCTTGGCATACCATGTCTCGCCCGCGCCGAAGATCATCGGCCATCCCGAGACATCGGCGCCGCCGGGGGCGGGGATGCGGCCCATGGAGCGGCGGTAGGCGGTGAAGCCGATTGTCGGGATGCCGGCCATTTCGGCGATCTTGTCGGCCCAAGATCCGGCCGCATTGACGAGGATTTGCGCGCTGATCGTCTCGCCCGTGGTCAGCTCAACTTCCCAATCGATCCGCCCCTTTCGGATGGCGCGGACCTCGGCCTTGGTCGAGATCGTGCCGCCGTTGGCCTTCACCTCGCGGGCGAAGTTCTGCATCAGGCGGTCGGTGTCGATATCCCAGGCGTGGGCGCCGTAGGCCGCCATGGTGAAGCTTGCGGGGTTGAGATCGGGCCAGAGGGCAAGGGCGCGGTTCTTGTCGATGAGGTCGAGTTCCATCGCCGCAACATCGACGTCGAACTCGGCCTTGAGGTCGTCATGCGCGATCATCAGGAGGCCGCGGGGGGAGAGGACGCCGCCGTTTGCTTCGGCCAGATAACGGTGGCTCGCGCGGTTGAGGGCGACGACGGCGGGCTTGCCGTAGCATTCCTCGAAGAGCGCGGCGGAGCGGCCGGATGTGTGGTAGCCAAGCGCCGTTTCCCGCTCGAGAAGGCGCACCTCGCCCAGATGCGAAAGGCGCGCGGCGGCCGAGAGGCCGGCGATGCCACCGCCGATAACGAGGATGTCGGTCATTGTTCCTCCAGACGGTCGGTCGCCAAGGGCGGGGTTGGGGTCAGGGCGGTGATACGGGCGTAGAGCTCGGGCGAGAGATCAATGCCGATGGCGGCGAGTGAGGGGGCGAGCTGGCCTGCCGAGCGGGCGGAGATGATCGGGCGGGGTTTGGCCGGATGTGCCGCAACCCACGCCACAGCAAGGGTCGCAGGAGCCACGCCCAGTTCCAAGGCCAACGTTGCGAAATCGGCGGCGGCCTTGTGCATCCAGTCTTGGCCATAGCGCGAGGTATACATCGGGTCTTCGGTCAGGCGGCCTGTCTCGCCCGCGGCGTATTTGCCGGTCAAGAGGCCGCCGCCGAGGGGCGAATAGGGGCAGACGGCCATGCCCTGATCCATCGCCATCGGCAGGATCTCGACCTCGGCCTGCCGTTTGACGAGGTTGTACATGGGCTGGATCACGTCGATCCGTGTGCCGAGGCTTTGCGCCACGGCTTGCGCCTTCATCACCTGCCATGCGGCATAGTTTGACACGCCGATATGGCGGATTTGGCCGGCCTCCTGCATCTCGGCGAGGGTCGAGAAGGTTTCCTCAAGCTCGGTCTCGCTATCCCAGCGGTGAAGGTAGAGCAGATCGACCTCGTCCATCTGAAGCTGGCTGCGGCATCTGTCGAACTGGGCGCGGATATTCTCGCGCCCGCAGCCGCCGGTCATGCCAACCTTCGAGGCGAGGAAGATTTCGTCGCGCTCGAGGCGAACAAAGCTGCCGAGCAGCTTTTCGGCTTCGCCGCCGGTATAGCGGACTGCGGTATCGAAGTGGTTGAGGCCCGCCTCGCGGGCGGCGTCATAGATCCGGCGGCTCTCAGTGGCATCGGCGCGGCCACCGAACTGCATCGTGCCGAGGGGGAAACCGTCTGCGCTGGCGCCGGAGCGGGTAGTGAAAGATGTTGTCATGGCGCGAAATTGAGGGAGCCGGGGGGCAAAGACAAGCCCCCGGCTCCGCTATCCTGAGGCCGTCACTCTGGTCAGGACTTGTGAACGGCTTTCAGCTTTTCGATGCCCATGACGTTGAGGGCGGCCTTCTCGTAGAAGGTCTCGCTTTTGCCGCGCTTGACCTTGGCCATGAAGTATTTCTCGAACGCCACCTTGGCGGTATGCACCCAGCGCCCGTGCGACGACCAATTGACGTTGCGCGGCGGGATCTGCGGTTGGGCGACGAAGGCCACGCCCTTGGTGCCGAAATCCGCAAGGCAGAAGGCGTTCCATGTCCCCTCGTAGCTCGGCTCCTGACCGCGCAATAGGTGGCCGATGTTTTTCGCGGTGGCGGTGACCATCGATTCGATCATGAAGCCTGTCTTTGGAACGCCGCAGGGCACAGGGGTTGGGCCGGTGGGCGGGATCGCGACGCAGACGCCGATGGCGAAGATATTCTTGAACTTCGGGTTCTGCTGGTGCTTGTCGACAATGGTAAAGCCACGCGGGTTTGACAGGCCCTCGATGCCGGACACGGCGGGGATGCCGCGGAAAGCGGGAAGCATCATCGAATAGCCGAAGGGCAGCTCAACCTCGCCTTTGGATGATCCGTCATCGTTGATCTGCTCGACGGTCATCTTGCCCTTCTCGACCTTCTTGACCTTGGTCGAGGTCATCCACTTGATGTGATGCTCGCGCATCTCGCTTTCCAGAAGGCCCTTGGTGTCGCCCACGCCATCAAGGCCGAGGTGGCCGATATAGGGTTCGGCGGTGACGAAGGTCATTGGCACCTTGTCGCGGATCTTGCGCTTGCGCAGCTCGGTGTCGAGCTGGAAGAGGAATTCATAGGCCGGGCCATAGCAGGAGGCACCCTGAACCGCGCCGACGATGATCGGGGCGGGGTTCTTGCAGAATTCCTCGAAGGCCCTGTGCGCCTCTTCGGCGTGATCGACATGGCAGATCGATTGGGTAAATCCATCAGGCCCGAGGCCCTCAATCTCGTCAAAGGCCAGATCGGGGCCGGTGGCGATCACGAGGTAGTCGTAGTTTACATCGGTGCCATCAATCAGGCGGATGCGGTTCTCGTCCGGGAAAACCTTTTCGGCTGCCACAGGTTTGAAATCGATGCCCTTGCGCTTGTAGGTGGGGGCCAGATCGGTCGAGATCGACTTGCGGTCGCGCCAGCCGACGGCGACCCAAGGGTTTGACGGCACGAAGTGATACTTCGGGTCCTTGGTGATGACGGTGATCTTATCGCTGCTGCCGATCTCGTCGGCCAGTTCATAGGCCATGATCGACCCGCCGAGACCCGCACCGAGAACCACGATATGTGCCATAACTTTCCTCCTCCAAAGCGGCGCACCGCGCCGGCACGACTGAAATCTGGAATCTGGATAGGGTTCGATAGGAGGCCTGTCTTTGTCATGGGTCAAAGAAGAAGGCCCGCCGGAAACCGGCGGGCCCATCTGTCGCATATACGGCTGAAGATCAGCTCGGGATATCGCCGTCGATACCTTCGACATAGAAGCCAAGGCCGGCGAGGGTGCCATCATCAGCCACTTCGCCATCGGCAAGCCAGGCCGAGCCGTCCTGCTTGTTGAGCGGGCCGGTGAAGGGGTGGTAGGCGCCCGAAGCGATCGAGTCACGCAGGGCTTCGGCGCTGGCCTTGACGTCAGCCGGAACCGCATCGGAGATCTCGCCGATGCCAACCATGCCGCGGCCGATACCGTCCCAAGTGTCGACGCTGGCCCAGGTGCCGTCCATGACGGCCTTGGTGCGCTCCACATAGTAGGGCGCCCAGTTGTCAATGATCGACGAGACGCGCGGCATCGGGGCGTATTCGCCCATGTCGGAGGCCTGACCGAAGGTATAGACGTTGCCAGCGGCTTGCGCGGCAGCCTGCGGCGCGGTCGAGTCGGTGTGCTGCAGGATGACGTCGCAGCCCTGCTCGATGAGAACTTTGGCAGCGTCGGCTTCCTTGGCCGGATCGAACCAGGTGAAGGCCCAGACGATCTTGAACTCGACATCCGGGTTCACCTTGCGGGCGTGGATGAAGGCCGAGTTGATGCCGCGGATAACCTCGGGGATCGGGAAAGAACCGATGTAGCCGATCTTGTTTGACTTGGTCAGGTTGCCGGCGATATGGCCCTGAACCGCACGGCCTTCATAGAAGCGGGCCGAATAGGTCGAGACGTTGTCGGCGCGCATATAGCCGGTGGCGTGCTCGAATTTTACATCCGGGAATTTGGCGGCGACGTTCATCGTCGCTTCCATGTAGCCGAAGGAGGTCGTGAAGATCAGGTCGGCACCGCCAAGGACCATCTGGGTCATCACGCGCTCGGCGTCGGGGCCCTCGGGGACGTTTTCGGCATAGACGGTCTCGACCGCATCGCCGAAGGCGGCTTCAACCGCGAGGCGGCCGTTGTTGTGCTCAAAGGTCCAGCCGCCGTCACCGATCGGGCCGACGAAGACGAAACCGACCTTGGTCTTGTCCTGAGCGCGGGCCGGCAAGCCCAGCATTGCCAATGTGGCTGCGCCAGCACCGCTGGCAAGAAGCGTTCTTCTTTTCACTTTCATACTCCCGTTTGTTGGGGCCAAGCCCCGGTTAATTTGGCCTCAGCGAGAGGCATGGAAAATCTTGCCGAGAGACCCCGGCGCCCGTCCGGCCGACATGAGCACAAGGACGAGGATGGTTGCAATATACGGTGACATTGCAAGGTATTCGACAGGGATCGCAATGCCGGCAGCCTGGAAATTGAGCTGCAAGACGGTGACCCCGCCGAAGAGGTAGGCGCCGATCAGAAGGCGCCACGGTCGCCACGACGCGAAGACCACGATCGCAAGCGCGATCCAGCCCGCGCCCGCGGTCATGCCATCGGTCCACTGGGGCACGCGCACGAGGCTGATATAGGCCCCGCCAAGCCCCGCACAGGCGCCACCAAACATAATGGCGAGGATGCGGATGCGGATGACGTGATAGCCAAGCGCGTGAGCGGCTTCGTGGTTTTCGCCGACAGCCCGGAGGACGAGGCCCGCGCGGCTGTATTTCAAGAAATACCAGATGCCCGCGATCAGGCCGAGGCCCACATAGACCATCGGATCATGGCTAAAGAGAATTGGGCCAAGCACCGGGATGTCGCTGATCACCGGGATGTCGATCTTGGCAAACTCGGGCGCTTTGATGCCATTGTACCCCTGCCCGAGAAGCGCCGAGAGGCCGAGGCCAAAGAGTGTGAGCGCAAGACCGGTGGCGACCTGATTGGACAGAAGGATCTGTGTCAGGAAGGCGAAGAGGAGCGACAGCCCCGCGCCGCCTGCGGCCGCAGCGACGAAGCCGATCCAAGGGGAGCCGGTGGTGACGGTGGCGATAAAGCCGGTGATTGCACCGGTGATCATCATCCCCTCGACGCCGAGGTTCAAAACGCCCGCGCGTTCTACGATAAGCTCGCCTGCCGCCGCTAGGATGATCGGGGTCGCCGCCACCATGAGCGAGGCGAGAAGGAGGATCGGGTTGATCGAGGAAAAGTCCATCTGATTACTCCGTCTTGCCAAAGCGAATGCGGTAGGAGGTCATAACGTCGACCGCGAGGAGGAAGAACAAAAGCATCCCCTGAAACAGCTGGATCGCCGCGCCGGGAAGGCCAAGGCTCAGCTGCGCCAGCTCGCCGCCGATGTAGGTCAGCGCCATGAGAAGGCCGGCGATCAGGATGCCGACGGGATGCAGGCGGCCGAGGAAGGCCACGATGATCGCGGTAAAGCCGTAGCCCACGTTGAAATCGATGCTGACGCGGCCCGCGGGGCCCGCGATCTCGAACATCCCCGCCGCTCCGGCAAGCGCGCCGGATATCAGCATACAAATGAAGACCAGACGGCCCGCATCGACGCCAGCAAAACCGGCTGCACGCGGGCTTTGGCCGGCAAGGCGCACGTCAAAACCGAAACGGTGACGGGCGAGGATGAAATAGGCGAAGACCACCGCCGTAACTGCCGCCATGACTCCCCAGTGGATTCCAGAATTGGCGATCAATTCGAGGTTGGCCGAGGAGGAATACTGCGACAGGTTGCGGCTTCCGGGGAAGCCGTGACCTTCGGGATTGCGCAAGAGGTTCAGAGCCATCGACGCCTGAATGGCCTCGGCCACATAGACGAGCATGAGCGAGACGAGGATCTCGTTGGTCTTGAAGCGGATGCGCAGGAAAGCGGGGATCGCAGCCCAGAGCATCCCGCCCGCAAGACCGGCGATGATCATCAAGGGAAAAATTAGCCAGCGGGCTTCCATCGGATAGAAGGCGAGGCCGGTTCCGGCGGCAGCCAGCGCGCCGATGATATACTGGCCCTCGGCGCCGATGTTCCAAATGCCAGCACGGAAGCCGAAGGACAGGCCAATCGCGATAAGGATCAGCGGGCCTGCTTTGATGAGAAGCTGGGGCCGCGAATAAGAAGCGAAATCGCCGAAGATCGGATCGTAAAAGATCGTCCGGATCGCCTCGAGCGGCGGCTTGCCGAGAAGGGCGAAGACACCACCGCCAACGATCATGGTGATCACGACGGCGAGAATCGGCGCGGCATAGACCCAAGCCTTGCTGGGCATAGCCCGTTTCTCAAGCATCAACATGGGCGACCTCCATATCATGGGCGCCACCAAGCATGAGCCCGATTTCATCGATGGTAAGCCCTTTGGCTGCGCGTGGCGCGCTGAGCTTGCCTTCGTTCAAAGCGGCGAAACGGTCAGAAATTTCGCGCAGTTCGTCGAGATCTTGGCTGATGCAGACGACCGCCGCGCCCGAGACCGCCAGATCGAGGATCGCCTGACGGATCGAGGCGGCCGCCGAGGCATCGACGCCCCATGTCGGCTGGTTGATCACCAGAACTCGCGGATTCTGCATGATCTCGCGGCCAATGACGAATTTCTGAAGGTTGCCGCCCGAAAGCGAGCGCGCGGTATTGGCCGCGCCGGGAGTACGCACGTCGAAAGCCTTGATGATCTCTTCGGCAAAGGTCTTCGCGGCGGGCCAGTCGAGAAGCCCCTTGTTAACAAGATTCTTGCGAACAGCCCCGGTCATAAGCGCGTTTTCAATGAGGCTCATATCGGGGGCTGCGGCGTGGCCGTTGCGCTCTTCAGGGGCTGCGCAAAGGCCGATGGCGCGGCGCTCGTTGGGGCCAAGACGGCCGATTTCCTGACCGTCGATGACCACCATGCCAGCGGCGGTCTTCATCTCGCCCGAAAGGGCGGCGACAAGCTCGTCCTGCCCGTTGCCGGCTACTCCGCCAATGCCAAGCACTTCACCCGCGCGAACATCGACGGTGATGTTCTTCAGCGCAGTGCCAAACTGGTGCGGGGCCGGGGCGGAAAGGCCGCGGATCGACAAGACAACATCGCCCGCCTCGTGCGGCGCCTTTTCCGGCACATGGAGCGAGCCGCCGACCATCATCTCGGCCATATCGCGGGCCGAGGTTTCGCGCGGATCGCAGGTGCCAACCACCTTGCCCAAACGCAGGATCGTTGCGTGTTCGCACAGCGCGCGAATTTCTTCGAGCTTGTGCGAGATATAGAGGATCGAAGTGCCTTCCGAGCGGAGAAGCCGCAGAGTTTCGAAAAGGATTTCAACCTCTTGCGGGGTCAGAACCGAGGTCGGCTCGTCCATGATGAGAAGCTTGGGATCCTGCAGAAGGCAGCGGATGATCTCGACCCGCTGGCGTTCGCCGGCCGAAAGATCGCCGACAATCCGGTCGGGATCGAGGGGCAGGCCGTATTGATCCGAGACCTCGCGGATACGCGCCGCCAGATCGCCCATCGCGGGCGGGTTTTCCATGCCGAGCGCGATATTTTCGGCCACGTTCAGCGCGTCAAACAGCGAGAAGTGCTGAAACACCATGGCCACACCCGCAGCCCGCGCGGCGCGCGGCTCGGAGGGTTCATAGGCCGCACCGTTGAGGGTCATCGAGCCGGTGTCGGGCTTGACGAGGCCATAGATCGTCTTCACCAGCGTCGATTTGCCAGCACCGTTTTCGCCCAAGAGCGCGTGAACCTCGCCCTTGCCAATGTTGAACGACACGTCGCTGTTGGCGACGACCCCGGGGTAGGCTTTGGTCAGCCCCCTCAGTTCAAGCAGTGTGTCTGTCACCCTCTGCAATCTCCCTGTTGTCGGCCTGTTTGAGCAGGCTCGTTGCAACCCCGAGCGCGATGGCCTGCGGGTGTTTCCCCAAAGTGGGGTCGCCGATCGGACAAGCGATCCGCGCAATCTCTTCCCGTGTATGGCCCAAGGTCGCAAGGCGCGACTTGAACCTTGCCCATTTCGTCGCAGAGCCGATGAGGCCCAGCCCCTTGAATCCGCGCGACAAAAGCGCGTGGCAGAGGGCGAGGTCGATCTCGTGGCTGAAGGTCAGGACGAGGTGCTCCGCCTCCCGCGGAGCGTGGGCGGCCAGAACCGAAGGTTCGGCGGCGGGAAGGGTGGTGATGCCCGAGGGGACCTCGGGCGGAAAACGATGCGGGCCGGTATCGACCCATGTGATCTCGAAATCGGGCAGGGGGCGGAGGACATCCACGAGAGCCCGCCCCACATGGCCCGCCCCCCAGATCCACAAGGGGCGGCGCAGGGCGGGGGCGGCTTCGATGAGCCAGCCGTCGAGTTCTGCAGGAAGTGCGCCGGGCTGTAGGGCCTTGGCCTTGCGGGCCACGGCTTGCGGCATGGCTTCCGAAGGGCCGAGCGGCCGGGCATAGGGCAGGTCGGCAGGCACGGTGCCTTCGTCAAACCGTTCCCACACCAGCGTCACCGACCCGCCGCAGCACTGGCCGAGCGCGGGGCCGAGGGGCACGGCGCGGTGGCGCAGGGCGGCCCTCGTGGCGAGCATTTCGCGGGCCTCGGCAATGGCCTGATATTCCAGCGTGCCGCCGCCGATGGTGCCCTCGGTGCCATCGGCCCAGATCAGCATCGACGTCCCCGCATCGCGCGGGGCGGAGCCCGCGCTGCGGCTGATCAACAGCCGGACGACCGCGCCATGGGCGCGGGTCGCTTCGGTCAGGCGGATCAAGTCAAAGCTCATCCGCGCACCCGTTTCACTGCGGCCAAGACGCGCTCGGCGGTGGCGGGGCCGTGCAGGTCGGGATAGCCCGCGCCGCAGGAGGCCACGGCATCCGAAAGCGCCAGAAGCGCAGAGATGCCAAGGTTGAACGGCGGCTCGCCCACGGCCTTTGAGCGATAGATCGTCGCCTCGGGATTTTCGCCATCCCAGAGTTCGACGTTGAAGATTTCGGGCCGGTCGGAACAGGCGGGGATCTTGTAGGTCGAGGGCGCGTGGGTGCGCAGGCGCCCTTTGTCGTCCCAGACGAGCTCTTCGGTGGTGAGCCAGCCCGCGCCCTGCACATAGGCGCCTTCGACCTGCCCCTTGTCGATCGCGGGGTTCAGCGAGGCGCCGACGTCATGCAGGATATCGGCCCGCAGGATGCGGTTTTCGCCGGTGAGCGTGTCGATCACCACCTCGGTGATCGCGGCTCCGTGGCCAAAGTAGAAGAACGGTCGGCCCTTGCCGGCGATGCGATCCCACGAGAGGTCGGGCGTCTTGTAGAAACCCGTGGCCGAGAGGCTGATCCGGTTCTGATAGCAGGTCATGGCAGCCTGCGAGAAATCCATCTCTGCCTTGCCGACCGTCACCTTGTCGTCGGCAAAGATCACCTTGTCGGGGGTGGTCTGGTGCAGGCTGGCGAGGCACTCGGCCATCCGCTCGCGGATCGTGTCGCAGGCGGCCTGCGTCGCCATACCGTTGAGGTCGGAGCCGGAGGAGGCGGCTGTGGCCGAGGTATTGGGCACCTTAGCGGTATCGGTCGCGGTGATCTTGATCCGGCTTACATCGACGCCAAAACGGGCGGCGGCCACTTGGGCCACCTTGAGGAACAGGCCCTGGCCCATTTCCGTGCCGCCGTGGTTGAGGTGGATTGAACCGTCCTGATAGACGTGCACCAGAGCGCCCGCCTGATTGAGGTGGGTCAGCGTGAAAGATATCCCGAACTTCACCGGCGAAAAGCCGATGCCGCGCTTGAGGATCGGGCTTTTCGCGTTCCACGCGGCGATCTCGGCCTTGCGGCGGGCATAGTCCGACGAGGCGAGAAGCTTCTCGGTCATCTCGTGCAGGAGGAAATCCCGCACCTCCATGCCGTAGGGTGTGGTGTTGTCGCCCGCGCCGCCGGCGCGAACCTTGGCCATTGGCTGGTAGTAATTGACCTTGCGGACCTCGATCGGGTCCATCCCGAGGGCATGGGCCACATGGTCCATCACCCGCTCGATCCCGAAAATCCCCTGCGGCCCGCCAAAGCCGCGATAGGCGGTGGCGGATTGGGTGTTGGTCTTCAGGCGATGCGAAGTGATCCGCGCGGAGGGCAGGAGATAGGCGTTGTCGGCATGAAGCATGGCGCGGTCGGCCACGGGGATAGTCAGATCGAGCGCCCAGCCGCCGCGGGTGTATTGGATGAAATCGACGCCGAGGACGCGGCCGCGATCATCGTAGGCCACGTTATAATCGATCCGGAAATCGTGCCGCTTGCCGGTGATCGTCATGTCGTCGTCGCGGTCATAGCGCATCTTGGCGGGGCGGCCCGTCAGGCTCGCCACCACGGCGCAGGCGCAGGCGAGCGCATTGCCCTGGCTTTCCTTGCCGCCAAAGCCGCCGCCCATCCGGCGGGTCTCGACGCGGACCGCGTTCATCGGCTTGCCGATGGTCTCGGCAACCTTGTGCTGGATCTCGGTCGGGTGCTGGGTCGAGGAATGGACGACCACATCGCCATTGTCTTGCGGGAAGACGAGGGCGGCTTGGCTTTCGAGATAGAAATGCTCCTGCCCGCCCATCTCGAGCCGCCCCTGAAGGCGGTGCGGCGCGGCCGCGAAGGCGGCGTCGACATCGCCCTTGGTCCAGACGCGGGGGCCTTCCTCAAAGCGGCTGTTTGCGGCAAGGGCCTCGTCGATGGTCAGGATCGGGGCCTCTTCGGCGTAGGTGATCTTGGCCTTCCGCGCCGCGCGGCGGGCGGCGTGGTGGCTCGTCGCCGCCACGAGGAAGATCTGCTGGCCGACATAATGAACGGTGCCATCCGAGAGGATTGGTTCGTCATGCGCCGAAGGGGAGGCATCGTTGGCGAAGGGCATATCTTCGGCGGTCAACACCATGACGACACCGGGGGCCGAGCGGACGGCGCTGAGGTCCATCGCCGTGATGCGCCCGCGGGCGATGGTCGACAAGCCAAAGGCGAGGTGCAGCGTGTTGGCGGGCGTCGGGATATCGTCGATATAGCGCGCCGCGCCCGAGACGTGCAGGGGCCCGGAATCATGCGGGAGGGATTTGGCGACGCTCATGCGTGAACCTCCAGCACATTGACCGCGCTGCCCGAGAGATCGGCGAAATAGCGGCGGAGCATGTTCTGCGCGGCCTCGAGGCGATAGGCGGCCGAGCCGCGCATATCGGTCATCGGTGTGAAGTCCTTGGCAAATTCGGCGATGGCGGCCTCGATGGTCGCCTCAGACCAAGCCTTGCCCAAGAGCGTGGCCTCGACATGGGCCGCCCGCTTGGGGATGCCCGCCATGCCGCCAAAGGCGATGCGGGCAGAGGCGACCTTGCCGCCCTCGACCGCCACGTTGAAGGCGCCGAGCACGGCGGAAATATCCTGATCGAACCGCTTGGACAGCTTGTAGACGCGCAACGCGGGGGCGGATTTCGGGATCGTCACGCCGCTCACAAACTCGCCCGGCTGGCGGTCTTGCTTGCCATAGTCGAGGAAGAAATCCTCGATCGGCAGATCGCGTTTGGCGGCACCCTTCCGCAAATGAAGCGTCGCGCCAAGGGCGATGAGGGCGGGCGGGTTATCCCCGATGGGCGAG
>JBFEXG010000020.1:0-17563 GCA_041546005.1 Paracoccaceae bacterium | reverse complement strand
CGGCGGATCTCGCCCTCTCCGGGCAGGAAGACGAGGGCGCCGCCTTCGGTCTCGGCGACCGCCTTTTCCACGAGCGCTGCGGTCGCCTCAGGCAACCGGGCATCGCGGGGCAGGGGCTTGTCGAGGTGGATCGTCTCGACCGGATAGGACCGCCCTTCGGAGGTGATCACCGGTGCATCGCCCATGAGCGCGGCGACTGGTTCGGCGTCGAGCGTAGCCGACATGGCGAGGAGGATAAGATCGGGCCGCAGCGCATTGCGGATTTCGAGCGCGAGGGCAAGGCCGAGATCGGCGTTGAGGCTGCGTTCGTGGAATTCGTCGAAGATCACCGCGCCGATGCCGGTGAGTTCGGGGTCGGACTGGATCATGCGGGTGAGGATGCCTTCGGTGACGACCTCGATGCGGGTGGATTTGGAGACCTTCGTCTCGCCGCGCATCCGGTAGCCGACCGTTTGCGCCGGAGCCTCGCCCAGCTCTTCGGCCAGTCGTTCGGCCGCCGCCCGCGTGGCCAGACGGCGGGGTTCGAGCATAACGATCTTGCCTGTCGTCAGGCCTGCCTTGAGGAGCGCAATCGGCACCCGCGTGGTTTTGCCCGCGCCGGGCGGCGCCTGCAAAACGCCAAGACCGCGCGCCTTGAGGGCAGCGATCAGCGGGGCGAGGGCGCCGTCAATGGGAAGGGGTTGGGCCATGGCCTCTTATGGCGCGAGAGGGGGCGCTGTCCAAGGGGGCTCTGCCCCCCGGCCTGCGGCCTCCCCCCGGAGTATTTCAGGGCCAAAAGAAGATCAGTGGATGATCGTCTCTTCCTTGACGAACATATTGGCCCAGGCGCGGTCGATCAGCTGAGGTGTCATCTGATAGGGGATACCCTCGAACTCGCAGATGGCGATCATCTGGTCGATCAGGAACACCGGCTGATAATTGGCGTAGACATTGTCGATCGTCGGATATTTCCGCTTGAGAAGGTGCACCAGCGATGCTTCGTCGATCGGCATCTTTTTCTTGCGGGCAACGAGGGCGAAGATCTTGAGGAAGTTTTCCTGGCTAGGCCCGTCGATTTTGATCTTGAAGAAGATCCGGCGAAGGGCCGCTTTGTCGAAGATTTCGTTGGGGTGGAAGTTCGTGGAAAAGATCACCAGCGTGTCAAAGGGCACCTCGAACTTCTCGCCCGATTGCAGGGCGAGGATATCGCGGCCTTCTTCGAGCGGCACGATCCAGCGGTTGACGATCTTTTGCGGCGGTTCTTCCTGACGGCCGAGGTCGTCGATGATGAAGACGCCGCCGGTGGACTTGAGCTGCAGGGGCGCTTGATAGGTGCGGGCGACCGGGTTGTAGACGAGGTCGAGCATGTCGAGGCTAAGCTCGCCGCCGGTGATCACGGTCGGGCGGTCGCAGCGGACATAGCGGGTATCGTAGCGGCCCGAAGAGCGGCGCAGAGAGTTGGGATCGTCTTCCTGTTCTTCGGCGGCGGAGTGCACGATTGGGTCGTAGACCGTGATGACTTGGCCCGCATATTCGATGGCGCGGGGGATGTAGATCTTGTCGCCCAAAGCATCGCGGATGCCGTTGGAGATCGAAGATTTACCGTTGCCCGGCGGGCCATACATCAGGATCGAGCGGCCAGCGGACACGGCGGGGCCGAGGTGATCGAGAAGGCTCGACGGCAGGATCAGATGGCCCATCGCGGCGGTCAGCTGATCGCGCGTCACCTGAATATTGCGGATCGACTGGCGCTTGACCTGCTCGGCATAGACCTCGAGCGGCACCGGCATTGCGCCGTAATATTCCGACTGGGCCAGCGCATCGAGGGCGCGGGCTTTGCCGCTGTCGGTCAGCTGATAGCCCATTTCATTGCCCGAGGTCGCATGAAGCGTGCCGGTGGCTTCGAGAAGTTTCTGGCCGCGCGCCATGTCGACAAGTTCTTGCGTGACCGGGATCGGCAGGCAAATCGCCCTCGCAAGATCCGAAACCATGTCGATGTTCTTGCGGAACATCGTCTTGATGAGGATATCCCGCATCATCACCAGCGGGAGCTGCATTGCTTCGAGGGACTTCGGAGCCGGAGGGGCAATAACCGAAGTGGGTTGCATATTCATGGGTCTGCCTCACAGCCATTGGCCCGCGATATGGTGCGGGATTTGCTTTTCTTTGTGATGCCCGGTTAATGTGGCGAAAAAATGGACAATCGGGCACGAGAGGCAGGCATGAACCGTTCAAATCCCGTGATTTTCTTGGCCTTTCTGATGGCGATCGTCGCTGTCTTGGGCGGGTTCGCTCTGGCCAAGGGGGGGTTCTATATCGGCAAGCATGAAGGCGATACGTTGCATATGGTCGAGATCATCTTCCGCATGGTCGCGGGAGAAACCCCGCATCTCGATTTTGTGACGCCCATCGGCGGGTTGGCTTTTGTGCCGCAAGTGCTTTTCGTGACCTTGGGTTACGGGATCGGGACAGCCTCGATTCTGGCGCAGATCCTGATGGCTGTTGTGTTCTTGCCGATGGTCTGGTGGGTCGGGATCGGGCGGCTGACGCCGGCGATTTCGGCTCTTTTCGGGCTGGTTGTCATGGTTCTTCTGCTCGCCCTCGTGCACGGCGAGGCCGAACGCAGCACCTCGATTTCGATGCACTATAACCGGTGGGCTTGGGCGGCCGCCTATGTGGCAATCGTAGCAGCTCTTGTGCCGCCGGTTCATCCCCGCAATGCCGTTGTCGACGGGGGCATCGTCGGGGTGATGCTCTCGGCCTTGGCCATGATCAAGGTGACGTATTTTGCGGCCTTCGCGGTGCCCATTGCAATTGCGCTAGTCCTAACGGGGCAGCGACGGGCGCTTGTGGTCTCGGTTCTGACCGGGGCAGCTATCTTTTCTGGCCTGACGCTTTGGCTTGGCCCTGACTATTGGCTGGCCTATCTCGGCGATCTTCTCGCGGTCACCCAATCGGATATCCGTCAGATGCCCGGTGACAGTTTTGAAGCCATTCTCGGGGCGCCCGCTTGGCTTGGCGCTTCGATCGCGGGCATCGTCTCGGTGGTTCTCCTAAGGCAGTCGCGAGCACATGCGGCCGGGCTCGTCTTATTGCTGCTCCTGCCCGGGTTTGCCTATGTGACCTGGCAGAATTTCGGCAACGATCCCCAGTGGTTACCCCTGCTGGCGATCCTGCTTTTTGCATTCATCCCGCCGCAGGACATGACCAATGGCCTTGGCTGGAACCTGCGCAACGCGACCAAACTCACCGCAGTTGCAGCCCTGTCTCTTGGCGCGCCGTCGTTCTTCAATCTGGCCTATAGCCCGTTTCGGCACTACGGGATCGTGACGGAGGATTACTCGCCGCTGCTTCCGCGGGGCGGCGTCCATGCCGATCTTCAGACCGCCAAAATCCGTGCCATGCGGGTGGATGCCCGGATCGCTCTCGATATCGAGGCGATGGGGCTTGCGCGCTATCGCGAGGGGGCAAATCGCGAGGAGACCGCGATATTCCTTGGAGAGCATATGCCGACCTGCGCCCTTGAGATCGGGCTGCCCTCAGTTTTTGATGCCATCGCGCGGGACATGGAAGAGCATGGCATCGGACGTGGCGAGCCGATTTTTGTGGCCGATCTCTTTTCTTCGATCCTCTGGCTCTACGGGGATTTCGCCCCGCTGATACATGGGGCGCCTTGGTATTACGGGGGGCTGCCAGGCTATGATGAGGCTCGTTACCTGGTGGTGACGCATTGCCCCGTGGTTCAAGAGGTCCAGACCCGTATCCTGAACGCCATCACCGCGCGCGGGGCGGACAACCTCAAGGAATTGCGCCGCAACTCTGTCTACACGCTTTATGAGATCCTCTAAGCGAGGAAGGGCAGCGCAAGATAGAGGATGAGCGTTGCCGCCAGCGGCAGACCCATCGGGAATCGACGGCCCGATTCCCAACTTTCCCAATCCGGGACAAGCCGACGCAGCGGCGAGGCGCGCACGATGCGGTGGATTAGGTAGCCGCTCAGAAGGCATCCGGCGAAGAGATAGAAAAGGCTCGCCAGATCAGCGAGAGCGACAAAGGGCGCAGCGGCGGCGGCGAATTTGGCGTCGCCAGCGCCAAGCGCGCCGATGGCATTGAGTGCGATGCCGATCACCAAAACCACGATCAGGTGAATATAGCGCCAGAGGTATTCTTCCAACGGCAAGGCGAAGAGTCCCAGCACGGCATAGGCGATCAGCAAGGAATAGACCGCGACATTGGGGATCTTCATGGCGCGCATATCGTTCCACGCCACAAAAATCCCGATCGGTACCGCGGCAGGAAGAAACCAGATTGCCTCGGCTGTGCTGAGCGCCAGCATCAGTTGGTCACGTTTTCTTCAAGCGCCTGAAGCGAGCGGACGGCGGCCTCGAAATGCTGTGGATGGGTGTCGATTGCCTCGCGCAGAAGGGTTTTGGCCATGGTCACGTCACCCTGTTTTACCGCCGCGAGGGCCAGCGTGTAGAGAAGCTGCGCCCGCTCGACCTGACTCATGCGGATGACCGGCAGCTCATAATTGCGCTGCGCACCTCGCGCGAGGACGAGATTGTTCTTGGCGGTAAAGAGGTTGGGATCGTGGCGCAGCGCTTCCCAGAATTTCTTCTCAGCCCCGGTGAAATCGCCGCGCGTCAGTTTGGAAAAACCCCAGTTGTTATAGATGCCTGCGGGCTTGGTGGTCAGGCCGGCCGAGATCTCATAGAAACTGTCGGCGCGCTTCCAGTCTTCGTTGCTGTCGGCCACCATCGCTTCAAGCCGGTAGCGATCATAAGTCTCATGGGTCGGCGGAATCGAATTGAGGACCTCCTCGGCCATATCCCATTCGTTGTTGCGGATGAGCGCATCGGCATAGCTGATCTTGTCTTCAACGGTCGCTTCGGGGTGCTCGACCACGGCTTTCCAGATCGGCAAGGACTCAGACGCGCGAGAGGCGCGGATCAGAGATTTTCCGAGGCCACGCAACAGGTCGATCCTGCCCGGATCGCCGCGCACTGCGCGCTCGAAATAGGTGACAGCCTCGTTTGGGTCTGCAACGGTCAGCATCACATCGTTGAGATTGCTCTCGTCGATGACGTTGACCTCTTTCATCGCGTTTTCGACGGCCTGATCGCCGGTTTGCTGGCAAGCGGCCAGCGTGACCACAAGCGTCGCCGGAAGCGAAATACGAAATATCTGACGGATCATGCCCGTGTCCCTGACTGCTCTTGCCTCAAGGTGTGGTCAGGATCAGGTAATCCCCGGGCCCGCGCCGCACCAGCTGGAATGTTCCATTCTCATTGGGCTCAGCATAGGTGGGATCTTCGACTTTTGCGAGAGCTAAGCGCAGGTTGTCGCGGATTTGATCGGAATTGCCATTGTCGGCGGCATAGGCGCGGCGGAACGCCTCGACCGCTTCAGGATAATTGCCCATCTCGATCAGGGTGACGCCGAGGTTATTCCAGGCGGGCGGAAACTCGGGGTCTTCGTCGACAGCTTGGCGCAAGAGCTTTTCTGCCTGCCAAAGCCGGCCCAGCTTGAGGTTGGCAGAACCCATCGCCGAAAGCGTATCGACATTGATGCCCTGTTGCGCGGCTGCGCGGATATAGGCCTTGAGCGCGAGCTCAAATTCTCCAGCCGCCATAAGCCTGTGACCCACCAGAAGGCCATCGATATCCATCTCGCCGGCCACGCCGGGGGCATATGTCCCGTCGGAACGGTTCAGGCCGCCTGTGTTGCAGGCGGCCAGCATGGCGATCGCCACGACCAGAACCAGATTTTTGGCGTTCATGCCCTGCCCTAGAAAGCGGCGCCGTTCAAAGTCTTATAGATATTATAGATCGACGGCCCGATCAGAATGATCAAGAGCGGCGGCACCGTCAACATCATCGTGGCCAGAGTCATCTTGGTGGGCAGGGTATTTGCCTTTTCCTCGGCGCGCATCACACGCTTGTCGCGCATCTCGCCCGAATAGACCCGCAGCGCCTCGGCGATCGAGGTGCCGAACTGCTGCGACTGGATCAACACGGTCACGAAGGACGACACATCCGGCACGCCGCAGCGCTCGGACATATCCCGCAGCACCTGAATCTTGTCCTTACCGGCCTTCATCTCGTAGCTGACGATCTCGTATTCCTCGGCCAATGCAGGAAAGCCCGAGCGCATCTCGCGCGCCACGCGGATGATCGACTGGTCGAGCGATTGGCCGGCTTCGACACAGACAAGCATCATGTCGAGGCTGTCGGGGAAGCCGTTGATGATCTCTTGCTGACGCTCGGCCTGGCGGCGCGTGACCCAGTATTTCGGGAGCATATAGCCCGCGACGGCGGGGCCGATGATCGACAGGATCGTGGCCTTGGTCGAGGGGTCGCCGGTCTGGGATTGCAGGATCGAATAGCCGATACCAAGGATCAAAAGGCCGATACCAAGTGCAAGCTGCGCGAAGTGATACATCCGCACAGCGTTTTTGGACTTATAACCCGCCTGCAAGAGCTTGAGCTTGATGGCCGAATATTCTTCGGCGTTCTGCGGCTCGAGGAAGTTCGAGTATTTCTCAAGCTTGTCCTTGCCCGAGGCCTGGCGCAGCTTGTCTTTCTTGGTCTTTTCGGGCGCGTCCTTCTGCTGGACAGGGGCCTTGAGCTTGTCGAGCGGATCGACTTCCTTTTTCAAAAGGAAAGGAAGGGTGACAAGCACCATGACAAGCCCGAGAAAGCCGACGACGATCAGCGGCCCGAACGGCCCGAGCATATCTTTCAGCATCTGGTTGATGGTATCGAGAAGACTCATGATGCTACCTCAGACCTTGATGTTGACGAGCGTGCGCATGACGAAGACGTTGACGACGAGAAAGCCGGCCACGACCAGACATGCGGGGATGAAGGCGGCGGTCTCTTTGACCTCGTCATAGTAGTTTGGCTGGATCACGTTGATCCCGACAAGCGCCAGAAGCGGGAAGACCGATAGAAACATGCCCGACCACTTGGCCTCGGCCGTGATTGCCTTGACACGGCGGAAGAGCTTGAAGCGGGCGCGAATAACTTTGGACAGACCGTCGAGGATCTCGGCCAAGTTGCCGCCCGATTGCTGCTGAATGGTTACGGCCACGGCGAGGAAGCGCAAATCCTGCATATCCATCCGTTCCGACATCGCCTTGAGGCTTTCGCCCATGTCGCGGCCATAGGCGGCTTCGTCTGAAATGACGCCCATCTCCGAACCCAGCGGGTCGGCAACTTCTTTTGCAACGATGCCAACCGCAGACGAGAAGGGGTGACCTACCCGCAGCGAACGAACCATAAGCTCGACCGCATCGGGAAGCTGCTCCTCGATCATCGCCGTGCGCTTTTTGGCCTTGTTGTTGATCCAGACGTAGACGCCACCGATGCCCATAGCCAGCGCCACGGCAACGCGGATCGGCGCCGCGGTGCCTGTGCCGACGGTCAGGCCAATGAAGGCCACGAACGACAGGCCCATCATGATCATGATGATCTGAGGCGGGGTGAAGGCGATATTGGCCTTCTGGGCCTTGGACGCGAGGATCGAATAAAGCGGGATCGACTGCGACTTGAGGTGCTGCGTCATCTCCTTGCGGAGCTGTTCGAGAACCTGTTCGCGGCCTGCACCCTTCTCGAGAAGATCGAGGCGGCGGTTGACCTTGTTGTTGAGGCTGATCGATTTGCCAAAGACCGTCAGGTAAAGGCCTTCGACAAGGACCAGAACGGCGACGAAGATCAGGCCATAGATGATCGGTTCTGCCGAGATAGTCATAACTGCTTACTCCGCCGCAAAGGGTTCAAAGATCGCCGGCGGCAGGTCATAGCCCCAGAGACGGAAGCGCTCGGAGAAGTGCGAGCGCACGCCAGTGGCTGTGAAGTGACCAATGATCTTGTTGTCAGGGGTCAAACCAACCCTCTGATATCTAAAGACTTCCTGCATTGAGATCACATCGCCTTCCATGCCGGTGATCTCGGTGATCGAGGTCATTCGGCGCGAGCCGTCCTGAAGGCGGCTGGCCTGAACGATCAAATTCACAGCGCTGGCGATCTGGCTGCGGACCGCTTTAATCGGCATCTCGATGCCGGCCATGGCGATCATGTTCTCCAGACGGCTGACACCGTCACGGGCCGAGTTGGCGTGGATCGTGGTCATCGAACCGTCGTGGCCGGTGTTCATGGCCTGCAGCATGTCGATAACTTCCTCGCCGCGCGTCTCACCGACGATGATGCGGTCGGGGCGCATACGCAGCGCGTTGCGCAGACAGTCGCGCTGGGTCACAGCGCCCTTGCCTTCGACGTTGGGCGGGCGGCTCTCCATCCGGCCGACGTGGGTCTGCTGGAGCTGAAGTTCCGCGGTATCCTCGATTGTGAGGATTCGCTCGGAGTTGTCGATAAAGGACGAGAGCGCGTTGAGCGTCGTCGTTTTACCGGAACCGGTACCGCCAGAGACGATGACATTCAGGCGTGTGGCAACAGCTGCTTGTAGATATGCAGCCATCTCTTCGGTAAATGCCCCAAATTTCACCAGGTCATCGATGGCCAACTTGTCTTTTTTGAACTTACGGATGGAAACGAGGCTTCCGTCCACGGCGATCGGGCCGACCATGGCGTTAAAGCGCGAACCGTCAGCCAAACGGGCGTCGACATAGGGGTTGGATTCGTCGACACGGCGGCCAACGGCCGACACGATCTTGTCGATGATCCGCAGAAGGTGGCGCTCATCTTTGAAGGTGACGTCGGTCAGCTGCAACTTGCCCGCGCGTTCCACGAAGATCTGCTGGGGGCCGTTCACGAGGATATCGTTGACCGTGTCGTCTTTCAGAAGAGGCTCTAGCGGCCCTAGGCCCGTCACTTCGTCAAAGAGATCCTGATTGAGCGTTTGACGCTCTTCCCGGCTCAGGACAACGCCCATTTCCTCGAGCGTTTCGGTCGCGATTGCGTTGATTTCCGAACGGAGATCGGCCTCGGTGGCCTTCTCAAGCGCTGCGAGGTTGAGATTGTCGAGCAGCGCCTTGTGCAGCTCGAGCTTGATCTCGCCAAGCTTCTCCTTGCGTTTCTTTTCCTTGTCGGCCGCAGCCGGCTCGGCGGTTTTGGTCGGCATCGCCCGCATCAAAGATTTGCGCTCTTCCTGCGAGGGAGCAGCGTTCGCGGTCGGCGCGGCGTTTGGCACCAGCGACGGCTTCGCGGCTGGGGTCGGGGCGGACTTTTTGTATTTGGAAAACATAGGTTTACCTTACCCCTTCTTGGAAAGCTTGGAGTCCGAAACGTTCACGTCGTGAACCGACTGCGCCAGCTTCTGAAACTCTTTGCGCAGCGGGTTTTTCGGCGCGCCTTCGGCCAGCGGCACACCATGATCGGCCTGTTGCCCAACCTGGCGCGTGCCGTCGGGCAGCTGGACCTCGATCGAAATGCCGAGCGAGTCGGCGAGCCGCTTGACCCGGCTCTTGCCGCTCAGATCGGTAAACTTCGGCGCTCGGTTCAAGATAAAGCGGAGCTTGTTAAACGGAAGGTCTTCGGCCTGCATCGCCCGCTTGAGGCGCAGCGTATTTTGGGCCGACCGCATGTCGAGCTCCAGAACCGCGAAATAGACATGCGCGGCCTCAAGAACGGCCTGCGACCATTCCACCATGATCTTGGGCATATCGATGACGACATAGTCAAAGTTGGTGCGCGCAAGCTCGATCAGATTGGCAATATCCTTGGGGCCAACGATATCCATCGGGATAAGGTCGGTCGGCGCGGTCAGGACATGAAGCTTGTCTTGGAAAGACTGGAGCGCCTGCATGAAGATGTCGCTATCGATTGATTCCGCATCCGTTAGCATTTCAAGGACGGCCTCACGGCGGGGCAGGTCGAGATAGGTCGAGGCGCTGCCGAACTGGAAATCGAAATCAAGGAGTGCCACGCGGGGCGGATTGGCCTTGTCGATATTGGCCAGCTCCCAAGCGAGGTTGACGGCAAAGGTCGTCGATCCCACACCACCGGCCATTCCGTGAACGGGGATCACAACGCCGCTGCGGTCGTCGGTAGCCTTGAGCTTGGTTGGCGTTTCCTTGTGCGCGACACTCACCGGCGCAACAGGCGGCGCCATGGCGCGATCAATCGCTTGCTTCAGCTCGCCTTCCGGAAGCGGATAGGGAACAAATTCGTCCCCACCGTCGCGCAGAAGCTGGTGAAGTGAGGCGGGGCTCACGTCTTCGGTGATCAGTATCACCTTGATATCTTTGCGTTTTGCCGAAGACACAACGCGCTGGATCTTGGCGAGATTGCTCTCGTCCTCGGCGTCAATCGCGATCGCAATGAAGGACAGGCCGTCGGCATCGGGTTGGCCGAGAAAGATCTCGGCATCTTCAAAGCTCAGGTCTCCCCAACGCTCCCCAAGCGCATCCTCCATGTCCTCGATCAGAAGATCGAAATTTTGAACATCACGGCTTACCGTACAAGCGGTGATCGGTTGCGGTTCAGTTTGCATCTTTGCAGTACTAGTCATTGCCCATAGTCCCGTTGCGGGTGCCCACCGGCTCTGGCCGTTTTAGCCGCAAGCCACACCCATGCCCGGATTCGTCCGGGCGCGGTTCATTCCACCAGATGACGTTCGTTGAGAAACATGACCAGATTTGGGCCAAAAACATCCAATTGTGCGGAAATGAATGACGATCAATGAAAAAGGGCGCCAGTGTTGACGCCCCTTGCATGAATTCTGGAGATAATTTGTCGGACTAGTTGTCGGTCGAGAAGTCCGCGCCCGAGTTGCCTTCGAGGGTCGACTTCGGAGCCGCGCTCGCGAGGTACTCGCGGAAGACGATCTCGGCGTATTTCCCATTCAGGACCAGAGGATTGGTTTCCACAAAGCCCGAAACCTCGGTCACGGTGCGGCGGTTCGCACGCTCGCGGCCTTCGGTCACGATGAGCGGCTGGGTTTCGCCATAGGACACTGCCGCGGCGAGGCGCGAGCGATCGATACCTTGCGAAATCAGGAATTCCACGGCTGCATCTGCACGGCGCTGGCCCAACGACATATTGTAAGCGGTCGATCCAACAAGATCGGTATGGCCGTAGACCTTGAACGAAACTTCGGGGAACTGTCTGATGAAATCAGCCTGAATCCGAAGGATATTGCGGGCATCTTCATCAAGGATCGTCGAGTTGAACGCGAAGTTGATCGTCGTCGGCACCTCCGCCGAGAAGCGGCGGTTTAGGCCGATGGCATAGTCGCGCTGGCCGGTCTGGATGAGCGTGTTGTTCATCGTTGCATTGCCAAAGTCGCTCGAGATGGCTGCCGATCCGGCCTCCATAAAGACGGACTTGAAGGCATGGTTGCTTGCCGGCTGACAGGCGGCGAGGGCCAGAAGGGCGGCCGCTGACGTTGTTGCGAGGCGCAGGTTCATCAGTCTGTCTCCCTTATTGGTCCAGGACATAGCCGTAGGAGCCGCTGAAATCTTGCCGCGCAACTTCGCCTGCACCGCCTTCTTTCGGGGCCGAGGTGCTACCGGTTACATGGCCGAAGAGGAACAACCCTGCTTCTGACGGCGGCTGCACCCGATCTGTCGGCAGCGCAAGCGCCTCACCACGTGTCGGGCTCACCAGATGCGGCGTGACGATGATCACTAGCTCGGTCTGCTGGCGGGCATATTCGGCGCTGCGGAACAACGCACCCAGAACCGGAATGTCGCCGAGCCACGGAACTTGGCCGTTCAGATCGCGGAAATCATCCGACAGAAGGCCGGCAATGGCAAAGCTCTCGCCATCGCGCATCTCGACCGTGGTCGAGGTCTGCCGCTTGCGGAAAGCATCGACAGTAAATCCGCCTTGGCTAAAGCCGTTGGAGGGGTCGATTGAAGAGACCGAAGCCTCAAGCTCGAGGTTGATGATGTTGCCATCCACGACGCGCGGCACGAAATCGAGCTGCACACCGAACGGCTTGTATTCAACCGTAACCTTGCCGTCTTCTTGGCTGACAGGGACGGGATATTCGCCACCGGCGAGGAACTTGGCCTCTTGCCCCGAAAGGGCCACGAGGTTGGGCTCTGCCAGAGTGCGGACCATGCCGCGCGATTCAAGGGCTTCAAGAAGAATACCAACCTCGAGGCCGCCGGCATTGAAGCCAAAGAGCATCGCGGCATTATTGTCGGCCGTGCCTGGCGAAATGGCATCAAGCGCGTTGACGATGGCCCCGGTCGTGCTGGTGCTGTTGGTGCCGCCCGAAAGGCCCAGATTGCCGCCGAGGGCCGATCCCTGAATGGCCAACGAGCTCGATAGCGATTTTGAAACCGAACGCTGCATCTCGGCAAAGCGGACCTTGAGCATGACCTGCTGGGTGCCACCGACGCTCATCAGGTTCGACACGCGGTCCGGTGCGTAGCGTTGTGCAAGGTCCATCGCGCGGTCAAGCTTGGCGGCCGAGCTGACGGTGCCGGAGAGGACGATACCGTCGTTTGCGGTGCGGACCTCGATCGGTTCGCCCGGCAGGATTTGCTGGAGGCGCTCTTTGAATTCGGCGATATCGGGGGCGACGTGAACTTCCACGTTGCTGATCAGGCGACCGTCACCGCCAAGAAGCGTCAGGGTGGTGCGCCCTGGGGCCTTGCCGAGAACATAGATCGTCCGATCAGAGAGAGACGAAATATCGGCGATGCTAGGGTTGGCGATCGAAAGTTCCGTGAAGGGAACATCGCTCTCAACAACCACCGCTCGGTTCATCGGAACTTCGAGCGCGCTTTGCGTTGCCCCTTGCATCACCTGCAATGTTTCGGCCGAAAGCATGGCCGGCGCAGGTGCAAGCGCCAGGGTCAGACCCGTAAGGGTCGCCTTTAGAATACTCGTATATTTCATGTGACCTGCCTCTCCGATCACGCCTCACTGCAGACATTTTCGCCTGTCATTTGGGACAGACTGCGCTGAAACGGCATTTTTTGCAAGAATCAATGCGTTGGCGACTGTGCTTTATGTGGATAAGTCGCAACACATTGAGGCAGGCTTGTGCCTGCGGCCAAAACAAGGGGTAGATATTGCGCCTAGTCGTTGCAGGGGATCTCGATTTCCACGACCTCGGCGCCACGGCGGGTCTTGATCGTGCAGATCTTTTCTGCGGCAGGGGCGTCCGGTGTGATTACCGGCGCTGTTTCTGCGATGCCGAGAAGCGTGCGTTGGTTTACATCTTCCACTGTTGCCGTGCTGGTATCGTTGATCCCGACCAGCGACAGAGACAGCGAGCCGCTGCTTTGGGCCTGCGCAAGCGCTGCCACCTGCTGTGGCGTCACCTCAACCGTTACCGTCCGCGCCACGAGAGCCGTGCTAAGGCTGCTGTCTGCAGTCTGGTCGACGGCGACGATCCTAATCCCGCTTTCAATGAGTTTGGTCACTTGGATCGAGGCGCCGGTCAGGTTGCCGGTTTGGCCCGTCCAGTAGACATCCACTCGGTCGCCCGGACGGAGGAAGCCAGAAACGCCAGACGTCACATCGACGCGGATCGCAAAGGCTCGCATCCCTGCGCTCAGCCGGGTCGTGATGCCCGCCTCGCCGCCCGGCTCTGTAACTTTGATCGCCATAACGGGTTCGTTAATTTCCATTGGACGAAGCACGATGCGACGCTCTTTGTCGCCGTCCGGAAAGAGCTCTTCTTCGGTCCGAAACACACCGGCCGGCAGGGCGCCTTCGACATAGGGAATGATCTTCACGTCTTCACGCGTCAGAATCTCGCCGTAGCCGATCTCGCGCGCCATCGCGAACACTTCGACCGTTGGAATGATGCGTGCGGCGGCGGCACGCTCTTGTTCGAGCGCGATCGATTGCTGATCAAAATATCCTTTGACCATGTAGACGGCGAAACCCGCCAGTCCGAGACCTATGATCAGCACTACGCCGAATACGGCTCGCATTGTTCCACCTCACTGCCCGCACCGAAGGATCCGGTGCCTCGCGCCGTTCTGCGGCGCTGTCAACTCATTGCGGCGAGCTTGGCTCGACCGAAATTATCATCCGGAGTTTTCCACTCAGGATTTCACCAATATTGGCAACTTCCCTAGTGGGTCGTCAATGCGTGGTATGCCACAGTTGTTGCCGTCCTGTCTGCAAGAACCATGCTACCTGGCCCAATTATGGAGAGTGCAAGGGTCCCAAGGCCCGCAGCTGCTGCCGTTAGAATCACAAAATCAACGGATGCCGAGCCACGCTCGCAGTTCAGGAAATAGGACAATATTCGCAACACAGCCAATTCCGTGCACAAGAATTTCTCGCCACTGGGGCAGGAGATTATTGGCCTGCCATTTGGGCAGATCAAAGGGCACAAAGCGGCTAGCTCGGAACAGTTTGCGGGCCAAATGCGGGCAGATAGAATTACAATTTTCTGCTTTATATGTTCAATTTGGCAGGATTATTCGCTTTATAATTTCCAATTTCAAATGTTTCGCGGAATCAAGAAGGCCACGCAGAGCGTGGCCTTCTTTGATATTCGGCGGGTATCCGCTCTCAGTAGGTTGTGAGCGAATGGCTCGCAAGGTTGGTTGAAATCTTGTCCGACAACGACACGACACCAGGTCCGAAACTTGTCATCACAGCGATGCCAAGGCCCACGATCGCGGCGGTGAGCACGACCCAGTCGACAGTGACCGCGCCGTCTTCATCGGCAAAGAACTTGTTGATCAGCATAGTCATTTCCATCTCCGTTCGGGCAGACCTGCCCCTCCAGTATTGATCCTGCCCGGCAATTGTGGCGCGATGGTGAGGACAGTTTGGCGCAAACCGTACCCTTTCGGGGTTTTGTCGGGCGCCACTGTTCGAACTCGAAGCAAAATAAAAATACTAGAATGAGTGTTACTAAATAAAAGGGGCTGCGCGAACGCAGCCCCTAGATCGTTTTTCGACGCTGATTAGTAGGTGGTCAGCGAGTGTGCCGACAGGTTCGTCGAGATTTTGTCGCTCAGGGCGGTGGTGCCGTTGCCGACCGAGGTAAGAACGGCGATGCCGAGGCCAACGATGGCGGCGGTCAGAACGACCCAGTCAACGGTCACAGCACCGTCTTCGTCGCGGCGGAAGTTTTTGATGAAGTTCAGCATTTGGATTCTCCAGATTCTAGAATGGATTAGTAGGTGGTCAGCGAGTGTGCCGACAGGTTCGTCGAGATTTTGTCGCTCAGGGCAGTGGTGCCATTGCCGACCGAAGTCAGAACGGCGATACCAAGGCCGACGATCGCAGCGGTCAGAACCACCCAGTCGACGGTCACAGCGCCGTCTTCGTCACGGCGGAAGTTTTTGATGAAGTTCAGCATTTGTGTTCCCTCCTCAGGGTGTACGCTCGGTTTCGTCCTGCGTCGGAAGTCTTCGCACCAGCCTCATTCTTTGGGCGATCCCGACTTGGATGAGAGGATATAGCCCCCCGAATTGGGCGGGATTTTGTTCCCATTCGTGCAATTTTGGTGCTTTGCTTTTTTTGAGCCTAAACTTCTGTAACAAACTGATATTGCGGCGAAAAAAATTTTAAGAAAATTCTTCCTGCTGGCTCTGCCACTCTGATTTGCGTGTCTTCTACTGTTTCAGAGCATGATTCTTCGCCTCGAGAATCCCTTTTTCTTGGTCCCGCTGGGATAATCTGCGATAAGGCAAACAAATATGAGGCAGGACAGAACCGCATGAAGCGGCGCTTCGCTTTGATCGCATCTTTCGCCCTATTCTTGGGGGGCGAACCCGCGCTGTCGCAGGACGCGTGGCCCAATACGAATTTCACTTTTAAACGTGTCGGCGTTCCGACAGGGTCTGGCCCCCGCATCACGGTTCAAATCGACCCCAATCAAGAGCCCGCCGCCACACCGACACCACCAGCCTCGACTGATCCGGTGGCTGGTGCGAGCCCCTCGGCCCGATCGGTAGACTGGTTCTGGGTTGAGATCTCGCCCGATCTCGCGGCGTCTGGGCCGGGCAGGCTCGAAGCGGGCGTCCGCGCCCTTGATCGCGCGCCCGAAGGGCAGGCTGTCGTGGCGCCACGCTTGGACGCCCTACAAAAGATCGCCTCGGCCCACGGCAAAGACATTCTCCGCGCAACAGTTGGAACGCAGGTCTCGCCGGCCTTGGTGCTGGCGGTGATCGCGGTAGAGAGCGCGGGCGACAGTCTGGCCTTTAGCCGGGCTGGGGCAGGGGGGCTTATGCAGCTTATACCTGCCACCGCCGACCGCTTTGGTGTCGCGAATACATTTGACCCAACCGAAAATATCGGTGGCGGCGTCGCCTATCTCGATTGGCTGATGGACACGTTTGAACGAGATCCGATCCTGTTTCTGGCGGCCTACAATGCCGGTGAGGGATCAATCCGCGACAATGCGGGCGTTCCGCCCTATCCTGAAACCCGCGCCTATGTTCCTAAGGTGCTTTCCGCCTGGACCGTCGCGCGCGCCCTGTGCATGACCCCGCCCGAGCTGATGACCGATGGCTGTGTCTTTTTGAATCCCGGAGGCTGATTTGGCTGACCGCAAACCCCTTGTTCTCGATGCAGATGGCACGTTTCTGAAAACCGATATGCTTGTGGAGAGCTTCTGGGCTGGTCTCGGAACGGCTCCGATCAAGACCCTTGGCGCCGTTTTGCGCCATTTCCGCGCTCCGGCGCGTCTCAAGGCCGCGCTGTTCGACATTGTGCCAATCCGGACCGACCTCTTGCCGGTCAACCTTGAGATTGCGGCCATTGCGCAGGGCGCGCGCGAAGAGGGGCGCGAGGTGATTTTGGCTTCCGCCTCCGACGCGCGCCTCGTGGAGTCGCTTGCCGAAACCCATGGAATGGATGGGTGGCTTGGTTCCACGCCTGAGCAGAACCTCAAAGGCGCCTCCAAGGCCGCCGCTCTTTCCGATTATTACGGCAAGGGCGGTTATATATATGCAGGCGACAGCCGCGCCGACATGCCGGTTTGGGAAAGTTCAAGCCATGCGGTCGTTGTCGGAAGCGCCGGCGGAGCTGCAAAAAAGCTGCAATCGGCTGGCAAAGGGGTCACTCTGATCAAGGCGGGCTGGCGTCTGGCCGATCTTCTGCGGGCCATCCGCCCGCATCAGTGGGTCAAGAACATCCTTCTGTTCCTGCCCGCTATTGCCGCCCATCAGTTCAACATGGAAACACTCTGGCTCGTTCTAGCGGGCATCGCCGCGTTTTCGGCAGCGGCCTCTTCAATCTATGTGGTTAATGATCTTCTCGATCTGGAGGCAGACCGTCTGCATCCCAAGAAGTGCAAGCGCCCCTTTGCAAGCGGCGCGGTTCCAATAGGCGTTGGCATGGCCAGCGCCATAGCGCTCGGTCTCGCCGCTTTGATAGGCGGCGCCTATCTCGGCCCCGGATTTTTGACGATACTCCTGGTTTATATGGCCCTCTCGCTCGCCTATTCGCTCCGCCTCAAGCGGATGCGCTGGATCGACATCTTTACGTTGGCCACCCTCTATACCCTGCGCGTCGTCGCCGGGGCCGAGGCAAGCGGGGTCGAGACCTCGATCTATATGCTGATCTTCATCTTCCCGATTTTCGTCACGCTCGGCTGTGTCAAGCGCCTCACCGAGTTGACGCTGGCGACGTCTGACGACCGCCTGCCTGGTCGCGGCTACGGCCGGCCCGACCGGCCCGACCTTTTGAACGTG
>JBFEXG010000214.1:0-4301 GCA_041546005.1 Paracoccaceae bacterium | reverse complement strand
TGAGCGAGAACGACACATCCTCGACCGCCGTCACCAGCCCCTCGTCGGTGCGGAAACTCAGCGTCAGGTTTTCAACGTCGATCAGTGTCGTCATTTCTTGGTGTCCGAATAGGGGTCAGCGGCATCCCGCAAGCCGTCGCCCACAAAGACGAAAGCCAAAACGAGGGCGATGAAGAAGAGCACCGGGATGAAATACCACTGGTAGTTTAGGAGGACGTCGGCCTTCGAGACGTTCTGCATGAGCGCGCCCAAAGAGTTGACCGGATCCTTCAGGCCAAGACCGATGAACGACAGCGCCGTCTCGGACCGGACCATGTAGGGGAAGGAAATCATCAGATCGACGATGATGTAGCTGGTGAACGAGGGTAGCAGGTGCCGCCGGATGATATGGCCCGGCTTGGCCCCGCAAAGCTCGGCTGCGAGGACGTATTCTTGCGTCCGCTCGGTGAGCAGATGGGTTCTGATCCGACGCGCCAGCGTGGGCCAGCCGATGAGGCCAAGGATGATCGAGATGAAGAAAAAGCGCGTCTCCGAACTCCATGTGTCGGGCATGAAGGCCGCGAGCGCCATGAAAAGCGGGATGGACGGCACGGTCCGGATTGCGTCGGTGATCATCTGCAGGACGCTGTCGATCCAGCCGCCGAAATAGCCGGCCACCCCTCCTATGATGAGAGCAAGAACGAAAGAGATGAAGACGCCGAGCGTGCCCACCGCAAGCGAGGTCCAGATCGCGTGAAGCGTCCGGCTAAAAATGTCCTTGCCGCTCGCATCGGTGCCGAAGAGGTGAATCTTGCCGCCCTCTACACCGAAGAGATGGATGTTGGACGAGATCAGCGCCACGTCGATATCGAAGGCATTTCCGGGCAGATCGTAATCGAGGTGAAAGAGCTTGTACTCCCAATCGCGCGTGAAGAACTGCATATAGAGCCGCTCGTCACGGTTCTCGGTCACGACCCAGCGGAAATTGGTCGCGATCGAGCGCTCCCGCTCCGTGGCGTAGATGAAAGGCCGCCAAGAAAATCCGTTTTCATCCCAAAATTTCGGCAACTGCGGCGCGCCGTTTTCATACTGGTCGTCGCGGCCGGCGATGGTGGGGTCGTAGGGCGAGAGGAACGGCGCGAAGAGGCCCATGACGATCATCAGGACAAGCGCCCAAGCCGCGATCATGGCCGTCCGGTTCGAGCTAAAGCGCGACCAGATCAGCTGCCCTTGCGAGGCGGTGAAGTAGGCTTCTTTCGCGGCCTGATCGACGCCAGCGGTGACTTTCTTTCTCGAGAACATCGGCCTACCCCATCATCCCGCGGCGCACACGCGGATCAATCAGCGCCAGAAGGATGTCGGTCGCAAAGTTCAGCGCGACGATGCTGGCAGTCAGAAGGAAGATGATCGCGCCCGCCAGCTGCTGGTCGTTCGAGCGGGCGAGCGATTCAAAGAGAAGCGCGCCGGCCTCGGTCAGCGTCAGGATCAGGGCGACGATCGGCAATTCGTTGAAGATACGGTTGAGGTCAAAGCCGAGCGAGTTGATCACGGGGCCAAGCGAGTGTTTCGCCGGATAACGCCACAAGAGGCGCGCGCCAGAGACACCCCGCGCCGATGCGGCGGTGACGTAGAGCTTGCCGATCTCGTCCAGCATCAAGGCCCGCACGGTTTGAAGCGCAAAGGCCGTGGCCGACCAGCCGAGGATGAAAACAGGAAGCCATGCGTGGCTCAGGAAGTCCTTGAACTTGGCAATATTCCAGGGCGCATCGCGCAGCTCCTTGGAATAAAGGCCTGTCAAACTCTCTCCAAAATAGACCGTGGCGATCAGCATGATGATGAGCGCCAGAAGGAAGTTGGGCAGAGCGAGGCCAAGATAGCTGACAAAGCGCAGCGTATTGTTTGTGACGGGGCTTCTGGAGCTGGCAGAGACAATGCCTATTGGCACCGCAATCGCATAGCTAAGGATCAGAGCGGCCATACAGATGCCGAGCGAAATCCAGAACTTGTCGGCCAAAAGCTGGTTGATGTTCAGGCGCAGGATGCAGCTATCGCCAAATTCGCCATGCACAAACACGCTATAGACCCACTTGCCCCAGCGTTCAGGGAAAGGCCGGTCAAGCCCGAGGCGGCGTTCTTCGGCCTCGATATCGGCGATGGTGATTTGCGAGCCTTGGGTGTTCTTGAAGGCCAAGTATCGCTCGGCACAGGTGCCCGGAACCAGCTCCATCAAGGTGAACACGATCAGTGACACGGTTAGCAGGGTGATGAGGGCCATCGCGGCGCGCGTCAGCACGAATTGGATAAACTGGGTCATAGTCCGGTCAGTTCACTTCAAGCCTGAATTTGGAGGCAATCGGGGCGGCGGACTGGCCGCCCCGATCGTTTTCAAATGACCGTCAGATCATTCGTCGAGATACCACTGGGCACCCAGATACGGGTAGGTCCGGTAGTACTCGTAGGACTCGGTCTTGAACTCCGGGAAGTTCTTGAGCGCGTTGGCGTGATAGATCGGGCCCGACGACAGAACCGTACCGATGAACAGAAGGTTCGAGGTCATCGCTTCGACCATCCGAGCACCGATGGCATCCGATTCCGGAGTGCCGACCGGGGTCGACTGGAAGGCGTTGATATCGGCGATCAGGCCCTTGACGTAGTCGGGCGGCTCAACGCCGCTCGCGCCATTGCTGTCGACCCACTCGGCCCACAGCATGCCGCTGCGGTGCGCGAAGTAGTTCTCGAACGGCGGGACCCAGAGCTCGTTGTTGCCAAGAACGATGGCAAGCGGCTGGCTCTTCTCCCACAGGCCCACGTCAAGCTGGTTGGAAGACTGCGCCGAGCGATATTCGTCGGGCGTAACTTCCTTGACGGTGGTCTGGATTCCGACCTCGGCCCACTGCTGGGAGATAAGCTCGACAACCTGACCCGGCAGGCCCTGCTGAGCGAACTGCATGTTGATGATGAGCTTCTCGCCACTCGGCAGGTCGCGCATACCATCACCATCCGCATCGACGACACCGGCACCATCAAGAAGGGCTTTGGCGCCTTCCGGATCGTATTCGGCGGCATAGGTCGTCCAGCTCGGATCAACAAAGCTCGGCACCGGCGAGAAGCCGATGTACTGACGCGGCACGCCCTGGCCGAAGTAGGCGGTCTCGTTGATCTCGTTGCGGTCGATGGCGATCGACATGGCCTTGCGGAAGTTCACATCGCCGAAGACGGCGCGCTTGGCTTCGTCCTCATGGGTGACGTTGAACGACACGGTCGGCATCGAGATACGCGGAGCGATCTGCAGCGTGTAATCGCCACTTGCCTGGTTTTCGAGCAGGATCGGGGCATCCGGCAGACCGAGCGACTGGGCCTTGTAGTCGACCTCGCCGTTGATCAGCTTGAGAAGACGCACTTCGTGGTCGTTGGCGTAAATCTCGTCCATCTCGTTGATGTACGGGAGCTGCTGACCAGTGGTGTCGACCATGTGGAAGTAGGGGTTGGCCACGAAATGGCGCCCTTCGGTGGTCTCGTTGACGACGAAGTGGCTCTCGAGTGTCGGGACAGCGTGGCCCGGCAGCGCCGCGAGTTTGTCGGGCGAGTTGAGCATCGGCGAGGGCGTATCCGTCCAGTCCGAGCTGCCATAGTAGGCCTTGATCGCGTCGTAGCCATTCTCGAAGCCCATCGACTGGGCCAGAGCGTCGGCATCCGCGTTGATCGCCGGGTGGAACTGGCCGAGGAAGTGCATCGGCTGGAAGCCCTGCGCATAGGAGGTGGCGAAGTGGGCCAGTAGGCCCGGCTTCGGCGCCGGCAGGTTGAAGACGACCGTGGTTTCGTCCGGGGTATCGACGGTCATACGCTCGCCGCCGACGAGGACATAGTCCTTGGCCTTTTCGATGACGTTGGTGTCCATCATCAGGTTGTCGTACCAGAACTTCACGTCAGCCGAGGTGAAGGGCTGGCCGTCCGACCATTTGTGGCCCTTGCGCAGGTGGAAGGTCAGCTGGGTGTAATCAGCATTCCATTCCCACGACTTGGCGACGTTCGGCACGATCGTCTGAAGATCGTCCGAATAGCGCACGAGGTTGACGTGGCGCACCGAGAGGAAGTCGGAGGTGCCGGCTTCGGTGGCGTTGGACAGCGCGTCGAAGGTGCCGCCGTAGTGGCCGATGCTGTCGTAGGGCACGACAACAAGCGGCTCGGACGGCAGACGATCAGCCAGCGGCGGCAGGGCCGGGTTGCCCGCGATACGCGCGTTTAGGTCGCCAATCGCGGGGTTTTCCGAGAATTCCATCGAGCAGCCAGCGGCCGCTTCAAACTCGGACAGTTCATATTGT
>JBFEXG010000192.1:0-4828 GCA_041546005.1 Paracoccaceae bacterium | reverse complement strand
CCGCCTGCGCGGACGCCATCGATCCGGTCCTGCCAGAGCTTCTGGTTGCCGATCTTGGCGGCGGTGTTTGAAAGAACAAGGGCGCGGATAATGTCCATCCGCTTGACGGCAAGGCCTTGCGCGATCAGCCCGCCGACCGAGAGGCCCACGAAGACAGCATCGCGCACCTCGAAGGCATCGCAGACCGCCTCGGCATCGCTCACCAGCGCGCCCATCGTATAGGGCGCAGGCGGCACATCGGATTTCCCGTGCCCGCGCTTGTCCATCCGGACGATGCGGGTGCCCTTGGGCAGATGCGGCAGGATCAGATCCCACAGATGCAGGTTGGTGCCGAGCGAATTGGCAAAAACCACGGTCGGCGCCTTGGGGTCGTCCACGCCATCCACGCGGGCAAAGAGGCGCACGCCGCCCCGGTCGATAAAGGTTTCCTGCATCGGTTCCTCCATGAAACTCGGGCTATCCTGCGGCTCTTGCGGGCAAGGTCAAGCGCCCCTCAGGCGAAGCGCGACAATGCGCCTTGATAGACCTCAGCATCGACGTTGCCGCCGCTGGCGACCGCGATCACCGTGTCGCCTTCGATCTCGGCGGAGTGGAATAGCGCCGCCGCAAGGGCAACCGCGCCGCCCGGCTCGATCACCACGCGCAGATGGTTGAAGGCTGCCGCCATGGCCTGCAAAGCCTCGTCCTCGCTCACAACGATCCCCGGCCCGCAGAGGCGCTTCATGATCGGGAAGGTGATCTCGCCCGGCTGCGGCGTGATGATTGCATCGCAGAGCGACCCCGCGAGGCGAGTGTTGCGCTGGATCGTGCCGGAGAAGAGCGAGCGGGTTGTGTCGTCGAAGTCCTCGGGTTCGCAGGGCCGCGCACGCAGGCCGGGGGCCTCGGCCTCTAGAGCCATCGCAATGCCCGAGGTCAGCCCGCCGCCGCCGCAGGGGATCAGCACATCCGCGTTGTCGATGCCCAAAGCCTTGGCATCCTCGGCGATCTCGAGGCCGGTCGTTCCTTGGCCGGCGATCACCAGTGGCTCGTCATATGGCTTGATCAATGTCAGCCCGCGCTCGGACGACAGCTTGGCGCCGATCTGTTCGCGGCTTTCGTTTGCGCGGTCGTAGAGGACAACCTCGGCCCCAAGCCCACGCGTGTTGGCGATCTTTGCCTTCGGGGCATCAGACGGCATGATGATGACGGCCGGCGCGCCATGCGCCCGCGCCGCAGCGGCAACGCCTTGGGCATGGTTGCCGCTCGAAAAGGCAATGACGCCTGCCTTGCGCTGGGCGTCGGTCAGGGCCGAAACAGCCGACCAGCCGCCACGGAATTTGAAACTGCCGGTATGCTGCAGGCACTCTGGCTTGACGAAAACCCGCCGCCCAGCGATCTCGTCGAGAAAGGGAGAGGACAGAAGCGGCGTGCGCCGGGCATGGCCTTTCAGGCGGCCAGCAGCGGCGCGGATCATCTCGATATTCATTCCTGCATCATCTCCAGCCAGCCACTGATGGCGATCAGGGCTTCGTCTTCATCTAGGAACGGCGCGTGGCCGCGATCCGGCACCTCGGCAAAGATCATATCCGGGCGTCGCCGTTGCATCTCTTCGGCCGTTTCCGTGGTCAGAAGCTCCGAATTTTCACCGCGAATGAGCGCCAGCGGCAGGCCCGTGAGCGCATCGAAAAAGGGCCAGAGGTCGGGCAGGGGCTGCTCCAGCGCAGCCAAGACCCCGTCGCGCAAGCGCGGATCATAGCGAAGCTCGACCACGCCATCCACCTTTCGGTAGGTATGCATGACCTCCGATCGCCAGCGCGATGGCGGCACATTGGTGAAACCGTCGATCATCTTGCCGCGCATTTCGGCCAGTTCGGCATAGGATTTCTGCGGCGGCTTTTGCCCGATATATCCGGCGATCCGCTTGAGGCCTTTGGGGTCGATCACCGGCCCGACATCGTTGAGGGCAACACCCAGAAGGCGATCGTGGGCGGTCGCGGCGATCGTCATGGCGATGAGGCCGCCCCTAGACGTCCCGATTATCGCGGCCTTCTCGATTTCCAGATGATCCAGAAGGGCCAAGGCATCGCGGCTTTCCTGAAGAACGGTATAGGTCGACGGATCGGCCCAGTCCGAGCGCCCGCGCCCGCGGCTGTCGAGACGGATCAGGCGAAAGCCTTCAAGCGCCTGATCGAGATAATCAAAATCCGAGCTGTTGCGTGTGAGGCCAGCCAGCGCCAGAACCGGCAAACCCTCACCTTCATCGGAGTAGTAGAGCTTCAGCCCGTCTTCGGACCGGAAGTCGGGCATCAGGCAAGCTCCGGGATCGACGTCAGATCTTTGAGGATGCGGTGGGGCGACGCCCAAAGCCTGTCGGGCGGTTCGCCCGCGCGGTTGACCCAGACGGTAGCAAAGCCATAGCCCGCAGCGCCCGCCGCGTCCCAGCCGTTGGAGGAGACAAACATCACCTCCGTTTGCGGCACATCAAACAGGTCGGTCACAAGATCATAGACCCGTATGTGGGGCTTGTAGAGATGGACCTCATCGACCGAGATCACATCGTCGAGATATTCGCCGATCCCAGCAGAGCGCACCGCTGCTTGCAGCATCGCCTTTGAACCGTTCGACAGAATGGCGACGGTCTTGCCCGAGTCCTTGAGGGCCCTAAGCATGGCCGGAACCTCGGGATAGGCCGGAAGTTCTTTGTAAACGGCGAGCAGTCGCGCTCGGAGGGCGGCATCATGCAGGCCCTGGGCATCCATCGCCCAATCCAGGCTGTCTTGCGTGACTTCCCAGAAATCGATGAACCGCCCGGCGACGGTGCGGAGCCAGCTGTATTCCAGCTGCTTGCGCCGCCAATCGCGGGCGAGATCGGGCCAAAGCGCGGCGAGTTGTTCCTGCCCCGGCTCGGTGGCGACCTCGCGGGCTGCGGCGTTGACATCAAACAACGTGCCATAGGCGTCGAAGATACAGGTGGTGATGGTCATGAGCCCCTCCGTTGCGATCAGGTTGGCACGGCAGCGCGGCGGGGGGAAGCGGATTTCCATCACCGGCAAGTGTCTTTGCCTCTGCGCGGCAAAGGTTCATGATGGGGGCATCAAGGAGACACGCCATGACCAGCCCATTTGAACGCCTGCGCGATGTGCTCGACGAGATTGGTGACGACATCGAGGCCGAGCTCGGCCGTCAGCGCGAGCGATTCCGCTACACGGTCGAGCGCGGCCGCGTCCGGTTTGACGCCGAGGTGCGCGGGAGGCATAGGGCCGCGCGGGAAAGGCTTGGCTCGTTTCTCTCGCACACAAGGCCGCTGGTCGTTCTGACCTCGCCGATCATCTATAGCCTGATCATCCCCTTTGCGGTGCTCGATCTTTTTGTCTCGGTTTATCAGGCCGTCTGCTTTCCGATCTATGGGATCAAGAAGGTGCCGCGCGCTGACCACATCGCCATCGACCGCCATCATCTGCAATACCTCAATGGTCTGCAGAAGCTGAATTGCGTCTTTTGCGGCTACTGCAACGGCGTCATTTCGTGGGTGCGCGAAGTCGCCGGGCGCACCGAGGAACACTGGTGCCCGATCAAACACGCCCGCCGGACGGCGGAGCCGCATGGCCGATATGCAGGGTTCGCCGACTACGGCGATGCAGAGAAATTTCGCGAAGACCTGACGGTGCGCCGGAAAGGGCCCAGCCCGAAACCCTAGAGTTGATCGGGCTGCGGCATCCCCAGAACGTGGAAGCCGCCGTCGACACGGATGATCTCGCCGGTCGTAAAGGCGCCTGCGTCCGAAGCCAGATAGACCGCCGTGCCGCCCACTGACTCGAGCGTCGCGTTCGACCGCATCGGCGCGTTCTCTTCCGTATGGCGATAGGTTTTGCGGGCGCCGCCGATTGCCGCGCCGGCCAGCGTTTTCATCGGGCCGGGGCTGATCGCGTTGACGCGGATGCCGTCGGGGCCGAGATCGTTGGCGAGATAGCGCACCGAGGATTCCAGCGCCGCCTTGGCCACGCCCATCACGTTGTAGAAGGGCGTGACGCGGTTCGAGCCCTGATAGGTCAGCGTCAGAAGCGTGCCGCCGTTCGGCATCATCTCGGAGGCGCGGCGCGAAACGTCGATGAAGCTGTAGCAGCTGATCGCCAGCGAATTCGAGAAATTGGCGAGCGAGGTGTTGATGAACCGGCCCGTCAGCTCGTTCTTGTCGGAATAGGCGATGGCGTGGACGAGGAAATCGAGGGTGCCCCAGCGGTCCTTCAGCGTCTGGAACGCCAGATCGAGGCTTTCGGGGTTCTTCACATCGGCGTCGACCATGATATCCGAGCCAACCGAAGCCGCGAGCGGCTCAAGCCGTTTGCCGAAAGCCTCGCCCTGATATGTGAAGGCAAGTTCCGCCCCTGCCTCGTGCATGGCCTTGGCGATGCCCCAAGCGATCGAGCGCTCGTTGGCGACGCCCATGATCAGGCCGCGTTTGCCCTTCATCGAAATGGTCATCCGAAACCTCCCTTTTTCAGATCAGTCGCGCAGGCGCGACAAGAGCATCGAGCCGTTGGTGCCGCCAAAACCGAAGCTGTTGGTCATCACCGTATCAAGGCCTGCGTTTTCGACAAGGCTGGTGGCGATCTCGCCCGGGTTGATCTCGGGGTCGAGGGTTTCGACGTTGATCGACGGCGCGATATAGTCGCCCTTCAGCATCAGGAGGCAATAGATCGCCTCCTGTGCGCCGGTCGCGCCCTGGCTGTGGCCGGTCATGGATTTGGTCGAGCTGATCGGCGGGGTCGTGCCCTCGCCAAAGACGCGGCGCACGGCCTTGACCTCGCCCACATCGCCCACCGGCGTCGAGGTGCCGTGGGCGTTGATG
>JBFEXG010000096.1:0-8342 GCA_041546005.1 Paracoccaceae bacterium | reverse complement strand
CTGCGCAGTCTCCCCACCCACCGGCTCCCGCCAGGTCAACGTGTCAAACGCCCCACAATTCCCACAAACCGGCGCCCAGTCGGCATGGATGTTGTTGCACTTGTCGCAAATCCATTGCGGGCCGCGGGGGGCGTTGACGGCCTTGCTCAGAAGCGCGCGAACGTCGTCTTCCTCGGCGCCGGTTCCTTTTTCGATGGCAGCCAGAAGTGAGAGGCTGCGCGTGGTTGGGTGGCTCTCGGCCAGATCGCCCAGCGCGCGGCGGGCTTCGGGGAAATCATCCGCGGCAAGCAGCAGCTCGGTGAGGAGCATTTTCGTTTCCGGATCTTCCGGCTTCAGCTTTGTGATCGCCTTGAACCGCTCAAGCCGCGCCTTGGCTGTCTCGGTGGGCTCGATCTCGGCAAAGGCGGCGGCGAGGTCGGGGTGGGGCTGCGCCCCCCAAGCCTTGGTCAGAACCCGTGCGGCATTCTTCTTGTTGCCAGCGGCGATATAGGCGCGGGCGGCCAGAACGGCGGCGGGAATCAGGTCGGGAGAAAGGCGGTTGGCCTCGATGGCGGCCTCGCGCGCCTCGATGGGGGCGTTTTCGTCGAACACGCCCTTGGCCTCCGAAAGCGCCAGCATCGCGTCGCGGCGGCGGTGCACGTCGCGCGGGAGGTAGCCGGCCTTGAGCTTGGCGCCGAGCGTGTTGCGGGCACCGGCCCAGTCGCCCTTTTCCGACTGAAGCCGCAGAAGGATATCCTGGGTCTCTTCATGCTTGGGCCGGATGGCAAAGGCCTTTTCGGCCAGCTTGAGCGCGGTATCCGTATCTCCATCAATCAGCTTCTGCTTCATGATCCCTCGGATCCCAACGAAACGCGTCCGGTCATCCACCAAGAGCTTCTTGTAGGTTTCTTCGGCCTTCTTTCGGTCGCCCGCCATTTCGGCCGCTTGCGCGGTGAGAAGCGTAGTCAGCTCGGGCCGCTGGAGATAACGCTCGGCCTTGGCGGCCTTGGCGAGCGCCAGATGCCCTTCGCCCGAGGCCAGAGCCATCATCCCATCGGCCAGCGCCTCATAACCGCGACGCTCGCGGTTGCGGGTGAAATAGCGCGAGAGCGCCGTCTCGTCGCCGTTGAGAAACCGGAAGAGGGCGGCGGCGAGCCCGATGAACTTGAAGAGAAGCCAGACAAGGCCAATGAAAACGAGGATCGCGACGAGCGACTCAACCGGCCCGAGCCGGAACTCGAAGCCCGCGAGGGTGATCTGCGCGTGGCCCGACATCTCGCCCAGCATGACCGCGCCATAGGTGGCTGCGGTAACGAGGCCGACGAAGATCAGGATCTTGACCAATGACCAAAGCATGATGGCTCTCTATTCCTCTCCGTCGGTAATTTCGGCAGCGCCAGCCACTGCGGCAGCGCGGGCCTCGGCGTGGGCGCGCCAATCGGCCAGCTGTTCGGCGGCGACCGCCGGCAGTGCGCCAAGCTCGGCCAAAGCGCCTTCGATATCGCCACCGCGCATGGCCGCTTCGGCGCGCGAGAGGATGGCGTCAACGTCATCGCCTGCGCGGGGCTCGACCGAGCGCACTTCGAATTGCTGCCGCAGGAAGCCGATAAAGTTGGTCGCAGCGCTCCCGTCCTCGCCCATGTCACGGGCGGCGGCGAGGGCGGCGCGGGCGGCGTCGGGGAAGCTATTTTGAAGCTCCGACAGGGTCGTCACGCCGTCTCGGGCGCTGGCGACAAGCCCGGCTGGCGCGGATGTACCCAACGCGTCTTCAAGATCGGCCAGCGGTCGGTCAAAGGCGACGCCCGTGTCGATCGCGGCCAGAATCTGGGCGAGAGCAGACTTGGCCAGCGTGTCACGAGCCGCCGCGGCCGTTGCGGCGGCGACTTCGGCGGCGGCGCTTTGGGCGGATTGAAGCTCTTCCGCTGCGGCGGCGGCGAGGCTTTGGATCTCGGCACGCTGGGCATCAAGATCGGCCTGAAGCGCGGCGAGGGCCGCCTGCATGGCATCGTCAAATTGCCCCTCGGGCAAGGCCGAGAAGGGGCGCGCCTCGAGGGCGTCGATGCGCTGCGCGAGATCGTCCACCCGGCTTGCCAGATCGGCAAGGGCCGCGGCGCTGGCCTCGGTGGAGGCGAGAACAGCCACGTCAATATCACCCTGGGTCGGCGCGACCGGCAGGGCCGCGATCTGGCCGCGCAGGTCCGCAATCTCGGCGGCCTGTTCGGCGATCCTGTCGAGCGCCACTGTATTCGCCCCTTCCAGAACGAACCTGGCGGCGGAATAGCCGACAGCGGCCGAAATCACGACAGAGCCGATTACAACCCAAGCGCCGGTCTGCAGGCTGCGAGAGCGTCGTGTCGGCTGGGCGGGGCTTTCGGCGGATGCCTCGGGCGCTGGCGACGCGGTTACTTGAGGCGCCTCTTCTGCCTGTGCCGGCTCTTCCGCGCTGGCTTTGACCTCTTCGATGATCTCGGCGTCCTCGATCTCTGGCGTGATCGTGGGGGCGGCTTCTTCCGGCTTCCTGGTGCTCTTTGCCACGGGCGTTCCTTTCGGGCGGGCTGCGCCTTCTTTCAACCTAGTCTCTTACCCTGCGCCGCTCAAGCAAGGAGCCGCAGCGTCACGCCATTGAGAGTCGGCGACAAGTCGCCAATACCATCGCGTCGAGGTTGGGCCGGTCGGCCACAAGGATATCCTGCGCGCCACAACTGGCCGCCTTGTCGGCCACGGCGCTGCTCATCGCGACGACACGAAGGGCGCCAGCCCCCGCGATCTGCCGCACAAAGGCCTCGGCGGAGCGCGGTGAAAACAAGGGAACCACAAGCGTTTCGCCTCTTGCCAGCGCCTTGAGGACTTCGGGTGACACTTCACATTCTTTCTGCCGATAGACCACATGGTCGCGGGTAGGAAATCCAGCTTGCGTGAGCCGCGCTGCTACATTGCCTGTGGTATGCTCGCCCCGGACATGAACGAGCGGCGCATCAGGTTTTGCTTGGATGATCGCGGCAACCAGCGCCTCAACATCGCCGCCAGCTGAAATCGCATCAAACCCCTCGGCCCGCGCGGCTTCGGCTGTCCTGTCGCCCACGCACCACGCCACCATTCCAGCCCGCGCGCCCGCCTCCTTTGCGCGGCGGGCGCCCTGTTCGGAGGTCAGGATGATGGCCCTGCAATCTTCCGGGATACGACGATGCGGCACGTCTTCAATCTCGATTGCGGGCGATAGAACATGCTCCACCGGCCTTCCAAAGCCTTTCTCGACCGCCGCAAGAAACCGGCGCGAGGCCTCTTCGGGCCTTGTGAGAACGAGAATTGCCAAAGGTGCCCCGCTTTGCCGCCATTGTTTGTGCCTGTTCCGGATGTTACCTGCGATCAAAGCCCGCGCAACCGGAACCCGCATGAGCAAGAGCCTCACCATCCTCGGCATCGAATCGAGCTGCGACGATACCGCCGCGGCCGTGGTGCGGCGCGATGAGGGGCAGGCCGAGGTGCTTGCCTCGGTCGTCTTCGGCCAGACCGAGCTGCACGAGGCCTATGGCGGTGTCGTCCCCGAGATCGCGGCGCGGGCCCACGCCGAGAAGATCGACATTTGCGTGGAAGAGGCGCTCGGGCGGGCGGGGATCGGCCTTGCCGATATCGACGCCATCGCCGTAACAGCCGGACCCGGCCTTATCGGCGGGGTTCTTTCGGGCGTCATGTGCGCAAAGGGGATTGCCGCAGCGACAAGGAAACCGCTGATCGGCGTCAATCACCTTGCTGGCCACGCGCTAACGCCGCGGCTCACCGATGATGTCACTTTCCCCTATCTGATGCTTCTTGTCTCGGGCGGGCATTGCCAGTTTCTCATTGTAGCGTCGTCCGAGAGCTATCGCCGTATCGGTGGCACCATCGACGACGCGCCCGGCGAAGCGTTTGACAAGGCGGCGCGGCTCTTGGGCCTCAGCCAGCCGGGCGGTCCGGCCATCGAAGCCGCCGCAAAGGCAGGCAATCCCGGGCGGTTTGCGCTGCCCCGTCCGCTACTCGATCGGCCCGGCTGTGACATGTCCTTCTCGGGCCTCAAGACAGCGCTTCTTCGGGCGCGTGATGCCGTGGTTGCCGAAAAGGGCGGGCTGACGCAACAGGATCAGGCCGATCTGGCTGCGGGATTTCAGGCAGCCATAGCAGACATCCTGCACGAAAAGACAAAGCGTGCCCTGCGTGAGTATCTCGCGCTTGCGCCCCAAACGCCGACCTTCGCAATTGCCGGCGGTGTCGCCGCCAACGGCCAAATCCGCGCCGCGCTGGTTCGCCTGTGCGAGATCGAAGGCGTCGCGTTTGTTGCGCCACCCCTTTCCCTTTGCACCGACAACGCAGCGATGATCGCCTACGCCGGGTTGGAACGCTTTGCCGCCGGCAAGGTGGACGGCCTCGATCTCGGCGCCCGGCCGCGCTGGCCCCTTGACGAGCAAAGCCCGGCAATGCTCGGCTCGGGAAAGAAAGGGGCCAAAGCATGAAGATCGCAGTCGCCGGAGCAGGCGCATTCGGAACGGCGCTCGCCATCGCCCTGAAGACCGGCGGTCGAGAAGTGGCGCTTTGGGGCCGCCAGAGCAAGGCGATGGACGCTCTCTTGGAAACCCGCGTCTCACCGCATTTGCCGGGCGTCGCACTTCCTCCGGATCTCCCTGTTTCGGCCAATATAGACACTGTTTTGGCGGCGGATGTTGTCCTCCTTGCCGTTCCGGCTCAGGCGCTCGATGGCTTTCTCGGCCACTATGGTGCAGCCCTCGCCGGCAAGAGCCTTGTGGCCTGTTGCAAAGGGATCGACGTCTACTCGCTGCAAAGCCCCTCGATGACCATCGCCGCCCATGTGCCCGATGCGACGATCGCCGCGCTGACCGGGCCAAGCTTTGCCGCCGACATCGCCGGCGGCCTGCCCACCGCACTGACCCTAGCCTGCGAAGACCCTGACGCGGGCCAAGCACTCCAAGCGCTTTTGTCGACCCAAAGCCTCCGACTCTATCGCACCACCGATATTCTCGGGGCCGAGTTTGGCGGGGCGCTCAAGAATGTCATCGCCATCGCTTGCGGTGCCTGCATTGGGGCTGGCCTTGGCGATAGCGCGCGCGCCGCCCTCCTCACGCGCGGGTTCGGCGAAATGGTCCGCTTTGCCACCCATCTCGGCGCTAGGCCCGAGACGCTTTCGGGCCTTTCGGGCCTTGGTGATCTGGCGCTGACCTGCACATCCGAGCTGTCTCGGAATTATCGCTATGGCCTCGCCCTTGGCCGCAGCGAAGGCTTCGATCCTTCGGTCACGGTTGAGGGCGCGAAAACCGCCATTGCAGTCACTAAATTGGCCAAAGAGCGCGAGATTGACCTGCCAATCAGTTCGGTCGTCGCAGCTTTGGTCGAAGCCAAACTTACCGTTCCACAAGCGATGAAGGCCCTTCTGTCACGGCCTTTGAAAGAGGAGTAATCCATGCGCGTCGCCCTTATGACCCGGGACAAGCCCGGTGCCCTGCAAATCCGCCTAGATACCCGCGAGGCGCACCTTGCCTATATAAAAGAGACCGGCGTCGTAGAAATGGCCGGTCCCTTCCTCGATGAAGCAGGGCAAATGTGCGGCTCGATGATCGTGCTTGATGTCGCTGATCTGGCAGCCGCGAAGGCGTGGGCCGAGAACGACCCCTACAACAAGGCAGGTCTATTTGCCGACGTGCGCATTCAGGAATGGAAAAAGGTGATCGGCTGATGGCCTATTGGCTGTTCAAGTCCGAGCCCGATACTTGGAGCTGGGACGATCAGGTCGCCAAAGGCGCGGTGGGCGAGGAATGGCATGGCGTCCGCAACTATCAGGCCCGCAATAATATGCGGGCCATGCAACTTGGCGATCTGGGCTTCTTCTATCATTCGCGCCAAGGGCTCGAGATCGTCGGGATCGTCGAGGTTTCTGCGTTGTCGCATCCCGATAGCACGACCGACGATCCGCGCTGGGACTGTGTTGATATCCGTGCGATAAGGCCATTGGCGAAGCCGGTGTCATTAGAGTCTATCAAGGCCGATCCTGCGCTTTCCGAGATGATCCTTGTCAAGAACTCGCGCCTCTCGGTCCAACCGGTGACGCCTGAGGAATGGGCGCGCATCTGCGAAATGGGCGAGACAAACCCCTGAACCCGTCCCATACTTCGTCTATCGCGAATAGGGAGGTATGGATGGACTATCTCAACGTTGTTGCCGCCGCCGCGGCGTCGTGGATTTTCGGGGCGATCTGGTATTCCGCGTTACGGAAGCCGTGGCTCGAAGCCTCGGGCATTGAATGCGACGAAAACGGCAACCCCAAGGGTGGCGGAAGCCCGATGCCCTTTGTTCTCTCCGCGATCTGTATGCTGATTGTGGCTGGCATGATGCGGCACATCTTCGCCATGTCGGGGATAGATAGCCTTGCCAAAGGTGCAATGTCTGGCCTCGGCATCGGCCTTTTCTTCATCGCGCCCTGGACGATGATCAACAACGCCTATGGAATGCGTCCGTTCAAGCTTACGCTCATCGACGGCGGCTATTCTGCGATCGGCTGTCTGCTGATCGGCGCGGTGCTGACACTGTTTTAAAAGAATGGGGGCCCCGACGCACGGGACCCCCTCTCACCCCGCGCGCTCCCCAAGCACCACACGCGATTTGAATTCTGGGTCCCGGCCATCCTGACCGTGATTGCTTATACGCCGACAATGCCAACGGGATCAAAGGATTAGCGTCTAAAATTCTAATCAACTCAGCTGAATCAGAGCGCTTCGTCGTAGCCGAAGAACTTGACCAAGAGGTAATACAGGACCGGTCGATAGCGGGGACTGTCGCCGGACGGATAGGCTTCGAAAGCCGCCTCGATAGCCTCTGCAAGCTCTGGCCCGTCTCTTAGCCCCAGCTTTTTCATCAGAAAGTGGGTGCGGATGTGGTCCCGATCCTCGGCGCTTTCTGGGTCAACCGTCGACATGGTCCGGCTAAACGCAGATGGGCCGCAGGCCGTGATCACCCGGTCCAGAAGATCCAGCTCGGGGGGCATACCGCATTTGGCCAAAAGGTCGCCCGCGCAAGCCACAAGCAAATCGTCTCGTCGACCCATCTCTCCCCCAAAACAAAACCCGGCACCTTTTGGGTGCCGGGTCTATGCTAGACGCGCTGCGGTTTGAGGCAAGCGTCTCGGTCAGTAGCGATAATGCTCGGGTTTGAAGGGCCCTTCAACGGTCACGCCGATGTAGTCGGCCTGATCTTTCTTGAGCGTGGTCAGCTTGGCGCCGATCCGCGCAAGGTGCAGACGGGCGACTTTCTCGTCGAGGTGCTTGGGAAGGATGTAAACGCCGGGGGTGTATTCGCCGCCCTTCGTCCAAAGCTCGATCTGCGCGAGAACCTGATTGGTGAACGACGCCGACATCACAAACGACGGATGGCCGGTGGCGTTGCCAAGGTTCAGAAGGCGGCCTTCGGACAGGAGAATGATCTTGTTGCCCGAGGGCATCTCGATCATGTCGACCTGTTCTTTGATATTGGTCCACTTGTGGTTCTTGAGCGCGGCGACCTGAATCTCGTTGTCGAAGTGGCCGATGTTGCCGACGATGGCCATGTTCTTCATCGCGCGCATATGCTCGATGCGGATCACGTCCTTGTTGCCGGTGGTGGTGATGAAGATGTCGGCGGTCGCCACCTCGTCTTCAAGAAGCGTCACCTCAAAGCCATCCATCGCCGCCTGAAGCGCGCAGATTGGATCAACCTCGGTCACCTTGACGCGCGCACCAGCACCACGCAGCGAGGCGGCGGAGCCTTTGCCCACATCGCCATAGCCACAGACCACGGCGACCTTGCCGGCCATCATCGTATCGGTGGCGCGGCGGATGCCGTCGACGAGCGATTCCTTGCAGCCATACTTATTGTCAAACTTCGACTTGGTGACGCTGTCGTTCACGTTGATCGCGGGGAAGGGCAGGTGGCCCTTCTTGTGCAGCTCATAAAGACGGTGAACGCCGGTGGTGGTCTCTTCCGAGACGCCCTGAATGGCGTGGCGCTGTTTGGTGAACCAGCCGGGGCTAGCCTTGAGGCGCTTCTTGATTTGGTTGAAGAGGGCAACCTCTTCTTCCGAGGTCGGAACGGCGATCAGGCCTTCCTCGCCTTCCTCGACACGGGCGCCGAGAAGGATGTAGAGGGTCGCATCGCCACCGTCGTCGAGGATCATGTTGCACATGCCGCCCTCGCCGCCGAACTGGAAGATCTTGTCGGTATATTCCCAATATTCCTCAAGGGTTTCGCCCTTGATCGCAAAAACAGGCGTGCCGCTTGCGGCGATCGCGGCAGCGGCGTGATCTTGGGTCGAGAAGATGTTGCACGAGGCCCAGCGCACATCGGCG
>JBFEXG010000360.1:0-2076 GCA_041546005.1 Paracoccaceae bacterium | reverse complement strand
TTCTCGAAACGCGAGCATGTGTTCCAGAATCTCGGGGACGGCACCTATAACCATTCGGGCATTCAGGCGATCCGCGCAGCGCTCGCCTCGGATGTGAACATCACCTACAAGATCCTCTTCAACGATGCCGTGGCCATGACCGGCGGCCAGCGCAACGAGGGTGGCCTGACGGCGGATCATATCTGTCGCGAGCTTGTGGCAATGGGCGTCGAGAAGATCGCGCTCGTCTATGACGAAAAGGAAGAGATCGACTTCTCGCGCTTCCCCTCGGGTCTGATGAAATACGAACGCGCCGAGTTGCCACGCGTTCAAGAGGAATTTAGAAATATCAAAGGCGTATCTGTCATTGTTTATGTTCAGACCTGCGCCGCCGAAAAGCGCCGTCGCCGAAAGAAAGGCGAGTTTCCCGATCCTGACAAGCGGGTGTTCATCAACACGGATGTTTGCGAAGGGTGCGGCGATTGCGGGGTTCAGTCGAATTGCGTGTCGATTGTTCCGGTCGAGACCGAGCTGGGCACCAAACGCGCCATCGATCAGTCGTCCTGCAACAAGGATTTCAGCTGTCTCAATGGATTCTGCCCGTCTTTCGTGACCATCGAAGGTGCAAAGCTTCGCAAGGACGCCACGGAAGTCCTTGATCTACCACATCTTCCTGAACCTGTTCTGCCAGCTATCAAGGGCACCCACAATATTGTCGTCACAGGGGTTGGCGGCACGGGTGTCGTCACCATCGGCGCGATCATCGCTATGGCCGCGCATATCGACGGCAAGGGCGCAGGCATGATGGAGATGACTGGCCTCGCACAAAAGGGCGGCGCTGTTCATGTCCATTGCCGGATTGGCGAAAGCCCCGCCGATATCAACGCGATCCGCGTTGCGGTCGGCGAATGTGACGCGTTGATCGGGGGCGATCTGGTGGTCTCGGCCGGGTCCAAGACGCTTGATCTGACGACCACGGGCCGCACCAAAGCAGCGGTCAACGGGCATGAGATCGTCACTGGTGAGTTTACTAGAAACGCAGATTTTCGTTTGCCTGTTGATAGGTTACGCCTCACTCTTGAGGCGCGGTTGCGCGAAGGTCTCGCGCTTTTCGACGCATCCGAACTGGCCCGAAAGTATCTGGGCGACTCCGTCTATTCCAATATGGTGACCTTCGGCGCCTCGTGGCAACAGGGCGCCATTCCGCTCAGCCACGCCTCGATCATGGAGGCGATTGCTCTCAATGGTACGGCGGTCGAGCGCAACAAACGCGCCTTTGAGATTGGCCGCTGGGCCATCCTGCATCCGGAGGCGAAAAACGCGGCTGAAACTTCAAAAGAGACAGACAAGCCTCTTTCATTGCAGGAAAAAATAGATTTCCGTGCAAAACGATTGGTCGACTATCAAGGATCGGCTCTTGCGGAGAAGTACCGCCGAATGGTCGACCGGTTCGAGAATACCGCCCTTAAGAACGCCGTTGCCGAGGGCTACTATAAGGTGCTCGCCTACAAGGACGAATACGAGGTCGCCCGCCTGCATCTTGAAACCCTCAAGAAGGCCGAGGCCGAGTTTGAAGGCGATCTGAAGATGAGCTGGCACATGGCGCCGCCGCTGGTTTCGCCCATGGGCGCCAATGGGCGCCCGAAGAAGCGCCGCTTTGGCCCCGCCTTCGCCCGCCTCTGGCCGGTTCTGGCGCGGCTCAAATCCCTGCGCGGCACGCCGCTCGATCTCCTCGGTTATACCGCCGAGCGCCGGATGGAGAGGGCGCTCATCGCCGAATACGAGCACGACATGGAGATGCTGCTTGGGCAAGATCATCCGGTTGATCCCGATGCCGCCATTGCGCTCGCGCTCCTGCCCTTGCAGGTGCGTGGCTTCGGGCCGGTCAAGATGAAGAACCGCGAAGCCGCCGCCAAGCGCCGGGCCGAGATCCTCGATGCCTTGGCGCGGCCCGCGCCAATGGCTGCGGCAGAGTAGCGGAAATCCGCCGCGCAGGGACATGGATTCCCCTGCCAATCCGCCCTATGAGCGCCGTGCCCGCTTGACACCACGCCAAGCGGGGCGGACTTTGGGGGAAAACGGGGCAAGCGATGGCAG
>JBFEXG010000237.1:0-3931 GCA_041546005.1 Paracoccaceae bacterium | reverse complement strand
GGTCTCGATCCTGTTTGGAACGCTGTTCTGCGGATTGGGCGCTCTGGTGGTCTATGAGGTGCTGATCGCCTGATCGGCCCTTGCACCCATCCAGCCGCTTGCCCCGCCGCTGGCCGCCCCTTAGGAAGGGGCGAGGCCCGCGTGGTGGAATGGTAGACATCGGAGACTTAAAATCTCTTGGCCGAAAGGCCGTGCCGGTTCGAGTCCGGCCGCGGGCACCACCTCTCAGGACGATACGAGGCGCAGATGGGCAAGAAGGCTAGCAAACTCAAATCCGGCGAGGTGAAATCTGCGCTCAAGGCGATCGGTCTCGAATTCACCAAGCCCGAGCGCAAGCAGATGGCCGTGGCGCTTGAAGAGCAGATCACCGCAGCCAAGGCGCTGCGGAAGGTCAGCTTCCCGAACGATCTGACGCCCGCCCAGCGGTTCGATCCGCGCCTGCCGGGGTTTGTCATGCCAACTGTGAAGGACGGGGTGACCCTGCCCAAGGGCAAGGCCAAGCTGCCCAAGGACGAGGCCGATATCGCCTATGCGCCCTTGCCGCATCTGGCCCAGTGGATCGCCAGCGGCCAGATCACCAGCCGCCGCTTGACCGAGATCTACCTTTCCCGCATCGAGCGCCTCGCGCCCGACCTCTTTTGTTTCGCCACTGTCATGGCCGAAGCGGCGCTGGCCGAGGCAGACGCCCGCGATGTCGAGACGGCCAAGGGCCAAAGCCGCGGGCCGCTGCACGGGCTGCCCTATGGGCTGAAAGACCTCTTCGACACCAAGGGCGTCGCCACCGGCTGGGGCGCGGAGCCCTACGCGGGGCGCGTGCCCGAGGGTAACGCCAGCATCGTCACCCGCCTGCGCGCGGCGGGGGCTGTGCTTCTCGGCAAGACCTCGGTCGGCGCGCTCGCCTATGGCGACAAGTGGTATGGCGGCGTGAGCCGCAACCCGTGGAACCCGGCGGAAGGCTCGAGCGGCTCGTCGGCAGGCTCCGCCTCGGCTGTGGCGGCCGGGCTTTGCGCCTTTGCCATCGGCACCGAGACGCTGGGCTCCATCGTCTCGCCCTCTGAGCGCTGCGGCACCACCGGCCTGCGCCCAACCTTCGGCCGGATCAGCCGGGCCGGAGGCATGGCGCTCTGCTGGTCGCTTGACAAGGTCGGGCCGATTGCCCGCGGCGTGGCCGATTGCGCGATGGTGGCCGAGGTGCTTCAGGGGGCTGATCCAGCGGATCGAGATAGCGTGAGCGCGCCTTTCGGGGGCAACCTTTCCCGCGCCCCCAAGGGTCTGCGGCTGGGCTATCTGAAAGGTACGCTCGACAAGGCCCAGCCGGGGATCGGCGCAGCCCTTTCGGCGCTTCTGGAGATGGGGCTCGAGCCAAAAGAGGTGACGCTTCCCGATTTGCCCTACGAGTCGCTCAACAATGTTGTGCTGGCCGAAGCGGCGGCGGCGTTCGAGGATCTGACGCTGACGAACCGCGACGACGAGCTTGGCTGGCAGGACGATGCCGCATGGCCCAACCTCTTCCGCGCGGCGCATCTTCTTTCAGCGGTAGACCATGTTCAGTTGGATCGGCTCCGCACCCGCGTCATGCAGGCGCTCGACGCGCTCTTCTCCGAGGTCGACGTGCTTGTGGGGCCACCCTTCGCGGGGCCGATGCTGATCGCGAGCAATTTCACCGGCCATCCCTGCCTGCATCTGCGCGCGGGCTTCACCGAAGAGAAAACCCGCGCAGGCGGGACGCTGAGCGTGGGCGACAACAAGGCGCCCGGCGCGGCCAAGGGCAAGTTCCGCGTGCCGCATGGCGTCTCGCTCTGGGCCGGGCTCTATCGCGAGGACCGGCTTCTCGAGGTGGGACAGGCGTTGGAAAAGGCGCTGGGCGTGGCCGCCGAGCGCCCCAATGGGTTTTAGGTCCGCACGCCCGCGAAGCGGGTCTGCCAGTCTTCGCGCTGTTCGTCGGTGATCTTGGCAAAAAGAACGTCGGGCACGGTGAAGCCATGGCCCGCCGGAAGGCCCGCGAGGAAGCCCGCCACATCGTCGGGCCAGCCCGCACCTTCCGCGTTCATCGCGGCCAGCATCGTTGCCGAGGCATCGGGGATGAAGGGGGCCGAGAGAACCGCATAAAGCCGGATCAGGTTGAGCCCGAGGCGCACCTGCATGGCGGCTTTTTCGGGGTCTTCCTTGAAGGTCGACCACGGGGCAGCCGATTGCAGATATTCGTTGCCCGCCACCCAGATCGCCCGAAGCTCGGCCGAGGATTTGCGGACCTCCATCGCGTCCATCAAACCCTGATAGGTGGCAACACGGGCGGCAAGATCGGCGATCAGCGCCTCTTCCTGCGCGCCATAGGCGCCGCCTTCGGGGACGACCTCGCCGAATTTCGAGCGGCAGAATTTGGTGATGCGGCTCACGAAATTGCCCAGAACGTCGGCCAAGTCCTTGTTCACCGAGGCTTGGAAATTCTCCCATGTGAATTCGGCGTCCGAGCTTTCGGGCGCGTGGCTCAGGAGCCACCAGCGCCAGTAGTCGGCGGGTAGGATTTCGAGCGCCTGATCCATAAACACGCCGCGGCCGCGCGAGGTGCTGAACTGGCCGCCATCATAGTTGAGGTAGTTGAACGACTTGATGTAGTCGACCAGCTTCCACGGCTCGCCCGAACCCAGGATCGTCGCAGGGAACGAGAGGGTGTGGAACGGCACGTTGTCCTTGCCCATGAACTGGGTATAGGTCACGTCCTCCGCGCCCTTGTCGGTGCGCCACCAGCGCTCCCAATCGGTGCCTTTGCCCGCGTCGACCCATTCTTGCGAACAGGCGATGTATTCAATGGGCGCGTCGAACCAGACGTAGAAGACCTTGCCTTCCATGCCCGGCCAGTCCTTGTCGCCGTCACGCACCGGAATGCCCCAATCGAGATCGCGGGTGATGCCGCGGTCTTGTAGGCCGTCACCATCGTTGAGCCATTTCTTGGCGATCGAGGTGGTCAGGATCGGCCAGTCTTTCTTGGAGTCGATCCATGCCTCAAGCTGATCTTTCAGGGTCGATTGGCGCAGGTAAAGGTGCTTGGTCTCGCGCATCTCAAGGTCAGTCGAGCCCGAGATCGCCGAGTGCGGGTTGATCAGGTCGACGGGATCAAGCTGCTTGGTGCAGTTATCACATTGATCGCCGCGTGCGCTGTCAAAGCCGCAGTTGGGGCAGGTGCCCTCGATATAGCGGTCGGGCAGAAAGCGGCCGTCGGCGTGGGAATACATCTGCTTCTCGCTGACCTCGCGGATGAGGCCCGCCTCCTTGAGGCGGCCTGCGAAATGCTGGGTCAGCTTGTGGTTCTGGGCCGAGGAGGAGCGGCCGAAATGGTCGAACGAGAGGCGAAAGCCCTTGGCAATCTCGGCCTGAACCCCGTGCATTTCAGCGCAATATTCGGCGACCGGCTTCTTCGCCTTGGCAGCGGCCAGTTCGGCGGGCGTGCCGTGCTCGTCGGTGGCGCAGAGGAACAGAACCTCATGGCCCCGGCCGCGCAGGTAGCGGGCATAGAGATCGGCCGGAAGCTGCGATCCAACGAGATTGCCGAGGTGCTTGATCCCGTTGATATAGGGGATCGCAGAGGTGATGAGATGGCGGGCCATGTGTCTTCCTTCGGATTTCGCGCAGTCATAGACGCTCTGCCATGGCATGGCCAGATGGGGTTTGCGCCGAAAATCTCCGGAATTGGTGACTCGTTTACCGGGAATCGGGTTATGGTGATCGCGTGGGGTCAAGGAGATGAGCGATGCGTCGCGCGTTTGCCGTCGTTCTGTTTCAGCTTGAAATTGGCCTTGCCGCCATTCCCGCACAGGGCCAAGCACAGAATTTTTATGGCGGTATTTCCTACGATTACTCCGTCTTCGGCGAAGGGCAGAGCGGCCTAGCCGCCTATGCGGGCGTGCGTTTTGGAGAAGGGGCGCTCAGCTTT
>JBFEXG010000379.1:0-1542 GCA_041546005.1 Paracoccaceae bacterium | reverse complement strand
GTCGATCTGCGCTTGCAAGACCTCATCGCCCTGATGAAAGACAAGGCTGGCAGCTAGAGCCAGTCGGGAATGATATCCCGCGCGATCATCTCGTCGTAGGACGGGCGACGGCGGATCACGGCCCATTTGTCGCCATCCACCAGAACCTCGGGGATCAACGGGCGCGAGTTGTATTCGCTCGCCATGACCGCGCCATAGGCCCCGGCAGAGCGGAAGGCGACGAGATCGCCGGCCTTCACGGGCGGCATCATTCGACCGCGGGCAAAGGTATCGCCGGTTTCGCAGATGCCGCCGACCACGTCATAGGGCCGCTGTTCAGCGCCCGCTGCGGCCTCGACCACCGGAACGATATCGTGATGCGCGTCATACATCGCGGGGCGCACGAGATCGTTCATAGCGGAGTCGAGGATCAGGAAATCCCGCCCCTCACCTTCTTTGACGTAGATTATCTCGGAAACCATCAACCCCGCATTGCCCGCGATCAGGCGGCCCGGCTCGATCTCGATCTCGCAGCCCAAATGGCCGACTTCCTCGGCGATCATCCGACCATAATCCTCAGGCAGCGGCGGCGCTGCATTGGAGCGCTCATAGGGAATGCCGAGGCCACCGCCTAGGTCGAGCCGCTCGATCTGGTGGCCGTCGGCCCGCAGGGCCTCTGTCAGCGCCGCGACCTTTCGATAGGCGAGGCGGAAGGGCTCGAGATCGGTGAGCTGGCTGCCGATATGCACGTCGATCCCGACGACCTTGATGCCGGAAAGCGCGGCAGCGCGAGCATAGACATCCCGCGCTTTGGCGATGGGAATGCCGAATTTGTTTTCCGATTTGCCAGTCGCAATCTTGGCATGGGTCTTGGCGTCGACGTCGGGGTTCACCCGCACCGCAATCGGCGCAACGACGCCAAGGGCCGATGCAACTTCGCTGAGCGCTTCCATCTCTGGTTCGCTCTCGACGTTGAACTGGCGGATGCCACCTTCAAGCGCGATCCGCATTTCCTCGCGCGTTTTGGCCACGCCGGAAAAGACGATCCGCTCACCCGGAACGCCCGCCGCCTTGGCGCGCAAGTATTCGCCGACCGATACAACGTCGATCCCCGCGCCCGCCTGCCCCAACACGCGCAGCACGGCGACGTTGGAGAGCGACTTCATCGCAAAGCAGACAAGATGCGGCATCCCCGCCAGCGCCTGATCGAAGAGGTTAAAATGCCGAAGGAGTGTGGCGGTCGAATAGATATAGACCGGCGTTCCGACAGCGGCCGTGATCTCGGCCACCGGGACGTCTTCGGCAAAGAGCTGACCGTTGCGATAGAGAAAGTGGTCCATACGCGCCTCTGAGGAATCTTCCGCAGCGTCATAGCAGATTACGGGCCAAGCCCAAGGGCCGATCAGGCGATGGGGCGCGTGCGGAGGAAAAGGAAGAGCGGCAAGCCGCAGCTGACGCCAATGAGGAAGGTCGCCGGAATTGCGAGAAGCGCGATCCAGTTTTTGCGAACCCAGGTCTCGACAACGATCCAGAGCGTCAGGGCGATCGCGGCGATAAAGAGGT
>JBFEXG010000256.1:0-3644 GCA_041546005.1 Paracoccaceae bacterium | reverse complement strand
GTCACCGATCATTTCGTCGGCGCCATTGAGGCGGGCTACGACCTGATCGTGACGAACTATGCCAACCCCGACATGGTCGGGCATACCGGCGATCTTCAGGCCGCGATCAAGGCCTGCGAGGCGGTAGATCAGGGGCTTTCGCGCGTAGTCGCCGCGCTCGAAATGGCGGGTGGCGCGATGATCGTCACCGCCGACCACGGCAATTGCGAGGTGATGGTTGATCCCGTCACCGGCGGGCCACACACGGCGCATACGCTCAACCCCGTTCCGGTGATCGTCATCGGCGGGCCAGAGGGCGCGACCCTGCGCAATGGGCGGCTGGCAGACCTTGCCCCAACGCTTCTAGACCTCATGCAACTGCCGCAGCCCGCCGAGATGACGGGCCGGAGCCTGATCGTCAGATGAGGCAGGCGCTGGCCCTTTGCTTGGCCCTTTGGGCCGCACCGCTCGCGGCCGAAACCAATCCGGCCGAGGCCGCGGCAGCGGCGGCCGAAAAGCTGGCAATTGCGGCCGATCAGCTGGCCGCCGCCGAGGGTGCGCGTGATCGGGTGGCCGCGCTGACCGTCACGGTTCAGGCCTATGAAGACGGCCTCATCGCCCTGCGGGATGGCCTGCGCCGCGCCGCGATCCGCCGCCACGCCATCGAGGCCGAGCTTGCCGCGAAAAGCGATGAGGTGGCCCAGCTTCTCGGCGTTTTGCAGACCATGGGCCGTGCGCCTGCGCCACTTCTCCTTTTGCACCCGCTTGGGCCAACAGGAACCGCCCGCTCTGGCATGATCCTCGCCGATGTGACCCCCGCCTTGCAGGCCCGCGCCGAGGCGCTGAAGGCGCAGCTAGACGAGCTCGTGATCCTGCAAGCGCTGCAAGAGGACGCGGCCGATCGGCTTGCCCAAGGCCTGAGCGGCGCTCAGGCCGCCCGATCCGCTTTGGCCACAGCGATCCAAGATCGCACCGATCTTCCCAAAAGCTATGTCGACGATCCGGTTCAGATGGCTCTCCTCATTGCCTCGGCCGAAACGCTTGACGCCTTCGCGACCTCGCTTGCCGACGTTCCGACAGGGCCCGAGGGGACCGCAGCCCTGTCGCCGTCCGGCGATCTGCCGCTGCCGGTATTTGGCACAGTGATCCGCAAATTTGGCGAGGCCGACGCCGCCGGCGTAACCCGGCCGGGCCTTGTCATTGCCACCCGCCCCCGCGCTCTGGTCACGACCCCTGCGCCCGCGACGGTCCGTTTTATGGGTCCGCTTCTTGATTACGGCAACGTCGTTATCCTCGAACCCGCCGCGGGGGTTCTTTTCGTATTTGCCGGCCTTGCCGAAACCTTTGGTGAAGCAGGTGAAATTCTCCCCAAAGGGAGCCCGATTGGGCTGATGGGTGGCATTTCGCCAGCAGTTGACGCAATTTTGAGTGAAACTGACCAAGGCAACGGCATTCAGGCCAACGAGACCCTTTATCTTGAGGTCAGAGAGGGGCAAGGTCCGGTCAACCCCGCGATCTGGTTCGCGTATGAGTGAGATAGGATTCGACATGAAGAAATTTGCCCTGGCGGCCGTGACCGGTTCGGTGCTGGGTCTTCTGGCCACAACCCAGATCGCTGGCCCACTGATCGCGCAGGAAGCCGATCGAAACACGACCGTCTATGAACAACTCGATCTTTTCGGCGATATCTTCGAGCGCATCCGCGCCCAGTATGTCGAAGAGGTCGACTCCGCCAAGCTGATCGAGGCCGCGATCAACGGGATGCTCACCTCGCTTGATCCGCACTCCTCCTACCTTAGCCCCGATGATGCCGACGATATGCGCGTTCAGACGCGCGGCGAGTTTGGCGGGCTTGGTATCGAGGTCACCCAACAGGATGGCTGGGTCAAGGTTGTTTCGCCGATGGACGGAACCCCCGCCGATGCCGCTGGCATTCAGTCGGGCGACCTGATTACCGCCGTAGATGGCGAAAGCCTGATGGGCTTTACGCTCGACGAAGCGGTTGACCTGATGCGCGGGCCGGTGGGATCAGAGATCGTGATCACCGTGGTGCGTGAAGGTGTCTCCGAGCCCTTCGAAGTGTCGATCATCCGCGACACGATCAAGCTGACCGCTGTGCGTGTGCGGCAGGAGGGCGACTCGATCGTCTTGCGGATCACCACCTTCAACGATCAGACCATGACCAATCTGAGCGACGGACTTGCCAAGCAAATCGAAGAAGCCGGCGGGATCGACAATGTGAACGGTGTCATTGTCGACCTTCGCAACAATCCCGGCGGCCTTCTCAATCAGGCGGTCTTTGTGGCGGACGCCTTCCTCGAAGAGGGAGAGATCGTCTCGACCCGCGGTCGCAATCCGGAAGATGGCGAGCGTTTTAACGCAACCGCCGGCGATTTGACCTCGGGCTTGCCGATTGTTGTCCTGATCAACGGCGGCTCTGCCTCGGCGTCCGAGATCGTCGCCGGTGCCCTTCAGGATCACCGCCGCGCCATCGTCATCGGCACCAAATCCTTCGGTAAAGGCTCGGTCCAGACTGTGATGCCGCTTCGGGGCGACGGCGCGATGCGCCTGACCACGGCGCGCTATTACACGCCTTCGGGCCGCTCGATCCAAGCACTAGGAATTCAGCCCGATATCATCGTTCAGCAGCCAGTCACGCATCCGGGTGAGGCGGAAGAACCGACCACGTCTCAGTTCCGTTCGGAAGCCGATCTCAAAGGTTCGCTCAACAACGACAGCCTGACCGAGGACGAAATCCGCCAGATCGAAGAGGATCGCGCCCGCGCCGAGGCAACGGCTGCGCTTCGGGAAGAGGATTATCAGCTCGCCTACGCTATCGACATTCTCAAGGGGTTGTCGGCGCTGGAGCCGAAGAACTAGAGATGTCACCGGAAGAGATTGCCCGCCTGCCTTATCGGCCCTGCGTCGGCGTGATGATTGCCAATGCTGAGGGCAAGGTCTTTGTAGGGCAGCGCAAGGATCGCTTCCAAGACGCTTGGCAAATGCCGCAGGGCGGGATCGACAAGGGCGAGGCTCCGCGCGAGGCCGCGCTGCGCGAGATGTGGGAAGAGACGGGGATCACCGCAGATCTCGTGACCGTCGAGGCCGAGACCGAGGGCTGGATTCCCTACGATATCCCGCATGACCTTGTGCCCAACATCTGGGGCGGAAAGTATCGCGGGCAGGAGCAAAAGTGGTTCCTGATGCGGTTTCATGGCCGCGACGACCAGATCGACATTGCGACCGAACATCCCGAGTTTTCCAAATGGAAGTGGATCGAGGCCGACAAAGTCGTCGACGCGATAGTTCCCTTCAAACGCGCGACCTATGAACAGGTCGTGGCCGCCTTTGCCGGACGACTGGAACGCTGATGGCGCGTAGCAAGATGGATACAAGGGCCATCGGCCTCGACGTGGGCCTCAGCTTCGCCAAGTGGCTCACGGGGGCTGAAAACCTGCATTATGGCGACTGGACCGGCCTTGAGATTAACGCCGCCAATTTTGGCCCTGCGCAGGTTGCCTATACCGACCGGCTGTTCCGGTTCCTCCCTGACAAGCCCTGCCGCATCCTCGATATCGGCGGCGGCGCGGGCGAGACGGCGCGCAAGCTTATGGCGCTGGGCCACAAGGTCGAGATCGTGATCCCCAGCGCCTTCCTCGCAGGCC
>JBFEXG010000205.1:0-4650 GCA_041546005.1 Paracoccaceae bacterium | reverse complement strand
GGAGCTCAAGAAAACCCGCTAGCGGTCCTGCGGGATAAGCCCCAGCCCCCGCAGATAGACGCCGATCCCCGATTCCAGCAGGTCTTCTGGCGGGAAGGGGGATTTCGTCCCCGGCGAGCCGCGGGCGAAAAGCTCGACCACACCGTGGCTCATCGCCCAGATGTGAGCGGCAAACATCTGCGGCGGCGGGCGTTTTTCGGGCGGGATATGCTTGGAAAGTTCAGCCGCGGCTTTTTCAAGAACGCCAAGGCCGCGGCTTGCGACTTTGTTCAGCTCGGAGGTGCGCTGGATCGAGATGCCACTTTCGAACATCGCCACATAATGACCGGGGAAGCGGCGCGCAAAGGCAAGGTAGGCGCGGCCCGTGCCCTCAAAAGCCTTGAGCGCCGAGGGCAGGCCCTTGGCATAGGCCTCTTCCATCATATCGGCGAAGATTTCATAGCCCTGATGGGCGGCGGCGGCGATCAGGTCTTCGCGGCCCTCGAAATGGCGGTAGACGGCGGCGGGGGTCACGCCCGCGACGCGCGCGGCTTCGGAGAGGGTAAAGCCGGTCGGCCCCTTTTCCTCGATCAGCCGCAGACAGGCGACAATCAGCGCCTCGCGTAGGTTGCCGTGGTGATAGCCCTGCTTAACCATGAAGAATCTCCGGCCCGCCCGTGATCGACGGATCAGGCGGGGCCGCCACAGCCACATCCTTGCGCGCATAGTCGAGTTGAGAGAGCACGGTGCGGATCGCTGCGACCCGAGCCCGCCGCTTGTCGTCGCCACGGATCACCGTCCATGGGGCGATGGGGGTATGGCTGCGGCTCAGGGTTTCGCCAATCGCGGCTGTGTAGGCGTCCCAGCGGCTGAGGCCCTCGACATCAATCCGGCTCAGTTTCCACTGGCGCAGTGGGTCACTCTCGCGGTCGAGGAAGCGATCAAGTTGGGTTGCTTGCCCGATGGTCAGCCAGATCTTGAACAGGCGGATGCCATCGTCGACCAGCATCTTCTCGAAATCCGGCACCTGAGCGAACCACGCTTCGCGCTGAGCGGGGGTGCAAAAGCCGAACACATGTTCGACAACGCCGCGGTTGTACCAGCTGCGATCAAAGAAGACGATCTCGCCCGCCGCTGGCAGATGCGCGATATAGCGCTGGAAGTACCACTGGGCCGCTTCGGTCTCGGTGGGCTTGGAAAGGGCCACGACCCGCGCGCCGCGAGGATTAAGATTACTTCTGAACCTCTTGATCGTGCCGCCTTTTCCGGCGGCATCCCGCCCTTCAAAAACAATCGCGATGCGCTGGCCGGTGTCCTTGACCCAAGCCTGAAGTCGCGCCAGTTCGATCTGCAGCGCCTCCATCTCGGCCTCGTAGGCCTTGCGCGGCCATTCTTCCGCATAGGGGAAGGTCGGATTGAGAATCGCCTTCTTGCCCTTGCTTTCGATAGCCTCACGGATCACCGGATCAGCTATCTCACGAAAGTGGCGGCTGATGGCGCCGTCAAAGGGGAGATCCATCATCAACTCCGGTAACTTCTATACCAATATGGGGGCATGGCGCCCGCCGCGCAATCGCCACGGCAGGCCGGCGCCTATTGACCGATCTTGGAAAGGTCGTAGGGCGTTGACTGGTATATCTCGTTGATCCAGTTGCCATAGAGCAGATGCGCGTGGCTGCGCCAGCGGTTCTGCGGTGGCTGTGATGGATCGTCGTCGGGGTAGTAGTTGACCGGGACGTTGATCGGCGTGCCGTTGGCAACATCGCGATCATACTCTTCTTTCAGCGTGCCGCTGTCGTATTCGAAGTGGTTGAACACATAGAGCGCGCGTTTGCCGGCATCCTCGATCAGGCAGGGGCCGCTGTCGGTGCTGTCGATGAGGAGGTTCAGATCCGAGACCTCGGCCACATCCTCGCGCCGGATCTCGGTCCAGCGGCTCACGGGCACAACCATATCGTCGGAAAAGCCGCGCAGGAAGGGCGAGGCGGGGGCCAGGTTGGCATGGCGGAAGCATCCGAAGGCCTTGTGGTCGAGCATATGCTTGGGAACGTCGTGGAAATGGTAGGCCATCGCCATGCCGCCCCAACAGACGCCGAAGGTCGAATGGACATGGGTCTGGGTCCAGTCGAAGACCTCGCGGAGCTCGTCCCAATAGGTCACCTCCTCGTAAGGAAGATGCTCGATTGGCGCGCCGGTGATGATCAGCCCGTCAAACTTTTCTCCGCTCGCCTTCACATCCGAGAAGGGGCGGTAAAACTCTTCCATATGCTCGGCCGCAGTATTGCGAGTTTGATGCTCCGACATGCGGATGAGGCTCAGTTCGACCTGCAGCGGCGTCGCGCCAATCAGGCGGGCAAACTGGTTCTCGGTCTGGATCTTCTTCGGCATCAGGTTGAGAAGGCCGATCCGCAGCGGACGGATATCCTGATGCGAGGCCCGGTCGTCGGACATCACCATCACGCCCTCTTTGGAGAGGACGGAATAGGCGGGCAGATTCTCGGGCAGTTTGATGGGCATTTTCAGATCCGATGGGTGCGAAAAGGGGAGATAGGCCGATCAGCCCCGCATCTCAAGGGCGCGGGCGATGACGTCTTCAAAGTCCTGCGCGGATTTGACGGCCATCATGTCTTCTGCCGTGACCGTGACGCCCCAGCGCTCGGCCATCGCCGCATAGCGCGGCTGCCGGTGGGCGAGGGCGCGGGCATAGGTCCAGCGGATGAAGGCATCGGGATCAACCTTTTCCGGAGCTTTGCCCGTCTCGGCCAGATACTCTTCCCAAGCCGTCTCGAGAAACTCTGGCTGATAGGCCATGGGCTTGGGCGCGCGGTCAAAACGGCGGACAAGCTCTGCCGTATGCGCCTCGCTGCCCTTGATCCAGACCATCAGTGTTTGTGCCGCCAGCTCGGTCATTATTGGATCGTTCGGATCCTCGGGGTCGACCCATTCGCAAATCGACCCGCCGGTATCGCAGACGAAATGCGCATAGCCATAAAGCGCCTCGGCGCGGCGGATGAAATAGCCGGTATCCATCAGCGCCGAAATCTCGGCCTTGCGAAATTGTTCCTGCCGCTCGCGGTAGACATCCATCGGCAAGCCACCCAGCGCCGGATCACCCGGCTTGCCGAGGTAAGAGGCCACCGGCGTGAGATTGTTGAAGGTGATGTTGGAGCCGATATAGATCGAATCCGTCATCAAAAGCTCGCGCAGGAACGGCACCTTCATCGCCTCGCGCTTGGCATTGTCGACGATCAGTTCGCCCATGTAGCGGGTGCCGATCCGGTAGTCGATCGAGTAGTGGAACCAGTGCCCTTCGGCCCGCAGGATGTTGGAAACATGGGTCTTTCCCAGTCCGGACATGCCGAACAGGAGGACGTGTTTGCGGGGCGCATCGCGCCAGTCTTGGGCCGTCTGATAGATCATGGCAATTGCCTAGCGGGGGGCCGATCCGAGGTCCAGCATTATCTGGCGCGGCGAAAGAGCCGACCGTCGATGACGAGAAGGCCAAATGCGATGACCGCAAAGCCAAGATAGGCGTTGGGCGCGAGCGTCTCGCCATAGACGATGGCTCCGAGAATTATCGCAATCGGGGCTATCAAGAGGGTGACGAGGCTCAAATTCCCAGCGCCCGCCATCATCAGGATCCGGTAGAAGAGGAGATAGGCGACAGCGGACGCCATGACGCCCAGATAGAGGAGCCCCGCCCAGGTTGTCGGAGCCAAGTCGACGTTTGGAACTCCTTCCAAAGATAGAGCAAGCGGGACCATGATGAGGCTCGAGGCTGTCAGGGTTGCGGCGGCTCCGACCTCGGCTCTGACCCCCGCCATGGAAAAACGACCAACCACACCGGCGACCGCATAGCTCATCGTCGCACCAACCACGGCGAGCTGGCCAAGTGAAAACGGGTCGAGATGTCTCAGTGACGAAAAACCGACCGCAAGAGTGACACCGACAAAGCCCAGAACGACGCCAGTGAGCTTTCGCAGGGTAAGCCGTTCATCGGCAAATACGAGTGCTGCCAAAAGCACCGTGAAGATGACGGTCGTCGAATTGAGGATGCCCGCCAGACCAGACGGTATATGCTGCTGGCCCCAGACGATCAGGGTAAAGGGCACCACGTTGTTCAGGACGCCGGACAGGGCGATCAATGCCCAGCGTTTGCCTCCTTTTGGCAAGGGCAGCCGGCGCAAAAACACCCAAATCCACAGAAGGATTGCTGCCGCACTGACGCGGAATGCCACGACTGTGAGCACGGGCACCTCTTCAAGAACCACCCGGTTCGACAAGAACGAGCCACCCCAGATGATGCTGAGTGCGAAAAGTAGGAGCCAGCCTTGGAGGGACAGAGTTTTCTGTTCGGTCATTCTGGAACGCTAGGCCTGCGGCGGTGTTTCTACAATCCGGTTCCTGCGGTTTGTCAGGCTTTGGCAGAGCGCGTGATGTTGATCCAATTGCCGGCGAAGATCAGCGCCGCGCCAAGAAAGACGAGGGCATCCAGAGGTTCGTTGTAAAACAGCGCGCCGACGACCGCGATCACAGGGAGGCGGGCAAAGTCGATCGGCATGACGATCGAGGCAGGCGCGATGCGGAGGGCATTGGTCAGGCAGAAATGGGCGAGAAGCCCCGCGCAACCGATGAGAATGAGCCACGGGGCCGTCGAGAGGTCGGGCAGAG
>JBFEXG010000060.1:0-10708 GCA_041546005.1 Paracoccaceae bacterium | reverse complement strand
TTTTGAAAACCCTGCTTCCGGTGATTTCCGAGGAGCTGGTGGTCTGCAATATCGGCTCGCCGAGCCAATAGCTGCACGCGCTGGATGATCGGCCGACTAATTTCTATATGCTTGGGACGATGGGGCTGGCCTCGTCGATCGGCTTCGGCCTTGCTCTCGTGCAGGACAAGCCGGTGATTTCAATTGATGGCGATGGCTCTGTTTTGACCAACCTTGCCACCCTTTCCACCATCGCCAACAACCCGCGCGACAACTTCATCCTGCTGATCATCGACAACGGGTCTTACGGTTCGACGGGCGATCAGGCCACCTATGCGGGCAAGAAGACCTCGCTGGCCGCTGTTGCCACCGCTTGTGGATGCGAAAATGTAGTCGAGGTCTCCGCAGAGGAAACGGCGAATGCGGTGAAAGAGGCGCTCGCCGCGCGGCGCATGACCATTATCGTCTCCAAATGCCAGAGTGGAAACGTTCAGGTGCCCGTGATCACGTTGAACCCCGTCGTGATCCGCGAAAGGTTCATGGCGGCGGTGCGCAGCTAGCCGCTTGGTGCGCTCTGTCCGATCCGTTGCAGCGGGTCGCGGTTGCGATCTTGGGATTCGTTCTGCATTTTGGATATCAGGTCTGATAGCCATCCCATGCAATGCGGAGAGAACCCTTGGACGACCCAGCCGCCAGTGCGTTCCTCGAAGCGGTGCCGCTCCCGGCGTTGATCATTGAGCAGGGCTTGCGGATTGAGGCCGTCAACCGTCTGGCGGGCGAGGTTTTGGAAGGTGCTCGGGTAGGACGGCATCTCGCGACGGTGATCCGGGCGCCTGAGGTGCTTGATGCGGCAGAGGCTGCGCTGCGCGATGAGGCCCCTCGGGAATGCGAGTTTGACCTCTCCGAGGGCCGACGGCTGCGGACATTTTCCGCGACTGCGCGCTCTTTGGGGTCGGGCAAGGGCATCCTCCTTGTGCTTCAGGACAGAACCGAGGCGTTCGAAATCGGGCGAATGCGCACCGATTTTGTTGCCAACGTCAGCCACGAATTGCGCACGCCTCTGACGGCCATGTCCGGCATCGTCGAGACACTCAAAGGGGCGGCAGGCGACGACCCAGCGGCACAGGCGCGGTTTCTCGATATCATTGGTGAAGAAGTCGCTCGGATGAACCGGCTGGTCTCTGACCTCTTGTCGCTGGCGCGGGTCGAAAGCGGTCATATGGCGGAACGGGCGCCGGCCGATATCGGCAAACTGGTCGCGCAATCGGTCGAGCTGTTGGCTGGAAAGGCGGCGGATTTGGGGGTGAGCATCCAACTATCCGCCCCAGAGGCGCCTGTGATGGCCTTGGTGGATCAGGATCTCTTGCGACACGTCTTCAACAACCTCATTGAAAACGCTGTGAAATACGGGCGTTCCGGTGGCAAGGTCGATATCGCGATCGAAGAGATCGATGACGCCAAACCGCTCAAAGGTCGGGCTGTGGCCATCAGGGTGCGCGACTATGGGGAAGGGATCGAGCCCCGACATCTTCCGCGCCTGACCGAGCGCTTCTACCGGATCGACCGGCACCGCTCGCGCGGGATGGGCGGCACGGGGCTTGGCCTTGCCATCGTCAAGCATGCAATCGAGCGGCATCGGGGGCGCCTGCTTGTCGAAAGCACGCCGGGCAAAGGCAGCACCTTTACCGCGCTACTCCCTTTCTCCTAAACGGCGTCCCAACATCAGCTGATGTTACACGGCTGTTACACGGCTGTCGTAAATGTTTTGCAGAATCGCCCTACCCATGCCGCGCGTCACCAGAGGGCGCGACTGCAACAGGAGCTGCAAATGACCATGACGAGGCTTGTCGCCGCTGCCGCGATCCTCACCTTTTCCACGGGTGCTGCCGTTGCGCGCGACCGTATCCAGATCGCCGGATCGTCCACCGTTCTTCCCTATGCCTCGATCGTTGCCGAGGCCTTCGGTGAAAACTTCGATTACCCGACGCCGGTTGTTGAATCAGGCGGCTCCTCGGCCGGTCTCAAGCGGTTTTGCGAAGGGGTGGGCGAGAACACAATCGACATCGCCAACGCCTCGCGGCCGATCAAATCCAGCGAAGTCGAAGCCTGCGCCGCCGCTGGCGTGACCGACATCATCGAGGTCCGCATCGGTTATGACGGCATCGTGTTTGCCTCGGACAAGGCTGGCGCCGAGTTTGCTTTTACGCCGGCCGACTGGTTTGGCGCCCTGTCCGACAAGGTTCTGGTCGACGGCGCCTTGGTCGCCAACCCCAACACCACTTGGGCGCAGGTCAACCCAGCTCTGCCGGATCAGCCGATCCTCGCCTTCATTCCCGGCACCAAGCACGGAACCCGCGAAGTCTTTGAAGAGAAGGTCATTCTGGCGGGATGCGAAGAGTCAGGCGCCCTAGATGCGATCATGGCCGAAAACGGCGGCGACAAGAAAGAGGCGGAAAAGGCCTGTATGGTGCTGCGCACCGATGGCCTCGCGGTTGATATAGACGGTGACTATACCGAGACCCTCGCGCGGATCAGCTCCAACCCCAACGGGATTGGCGTCTTCGGCCTGTCCTTCTACGAGAGCAACACCGACAAGCTGCGCGTTGCCACCATGTCGGGTGTCATACCTTCGGTCGAGACGATCGCCAGCGGAGACTATCCGGTGTCGCGTCCACTCTACTTCTACATCAAGGCAGCGCATCTGGCCGACATCCCCGGCCTGAAAGACTATGCCGAATTCTTCCTTATGGATGAGGTTGCCGGCCCTGATGGCCCGCTCGCGGAGTATGGCCTCGTGTCCGACCCCGAGCTTGCCGAAACGCAGGCGGCAGTCGCCGACGAGCGGCTGATGGACTGATCGAAAACCAAGCTAGGATCGACGGGGGCGCACCCGCGCCCCCTTCCTCCACAAAGACAGGCAAGACATGACCGGCCTACTCCAAACCAATAGCCCCCAGAGCCAGAGGCGCAGCCGCCAACGGCGGTTTGAGGCCATCGTGATGGGGCTGCTGATTGCGGCAGCGTCTATCGCCATTCTCGTCACCATCGGGATTGTTCTCTCGATGGTGTTCGAGACGGTTCATTTCTTCCGGATCTATGACTGGACCAAGTTCTTTTTCGGCACCACTTGGTCGCCCAATTTTCGGGGAGACTCTGCGCTTTCCATCCTCCCGCTTCTTTGGGGCACGCTCTATATCTCGGCGGTGGCGCTTTTGGTTGCGGTCCCGGTCGGGCTTTTCGCGGCGGTGTATCTTGCCGAATTCGCGGGCCCCAAAGTGCGGGCGGTGGCCAAACCCCTTCTCGAGCTGCTCGCGGGCATTCCGACCATTGTCTATGGTCTCTTCGCCCTCATCACCGTTGGCCCGGGGTTGGTGCGGCTTTTTGGCGAAGATGGGTTCTTTGGCGTGAACTGGATGGCCGGCGCGAGCTCTGTCCTGACGGCTGGGCTGGTGATGGGGATCATGTTGATCCCGTTTGTCTCGTCTCTCTCCGACGACATCATCAACGCCGTGCCCCAGTCTCTGCGCGACGGATCGCTTGGCCTAGGTGCCACGAGATCCGAAACGATCCGTCAGGTTGTCTTGCCGGCTGCCCTGCCGGGGATCGTCGGCGCGATCCTTCTGGCCGCATCGCGCGCGGTCGGGGAGACGATGATTGTTGTGATGGGGGCGGGCGCGGTTGCCAAGATTTCGGGCAACCCCTTTGACGCAATGACAACCATCACCACCCGCATCGTCAGCCAACTCACCGGCGACAGCGATTTCACCAGCCCCGAGACACTGGTCGCCTTCGCGCTTGGGATCAGCCTGTTCGTTTTGACGCTGGGGCTCAACATCGTCGCGCTGGCCGTCGTCCGCAAATATCGGGAGCAGTACGAATGACCGATCAGTCTGCATCTCTTTTCGCGGCCAAACCCCAAATTCTGGCCCGCAGACGCGCCGACGCACGCTTCAGGCTCTATGGTCTCGCGGCGGTCCTCACGGGCCTCGTACTTCTGGCCGTGCTTCTGGGGACAGTGATCAGCAATGGCCTAGGCGCGTTTCAGCAGAGCTATCTGACGCTCGAGGTCGAGCTTCTTGAAGCCAAACTCGACAAGTCCGGCACCCGCGATATCGAAGAGATCAAGAAGGTCACCACCTTCGGCTATGATCCGCTGTTGACCGCCGCTGCGGAGAAGCTGATTGAAACCCACGATATACAGACCGACTTGCGGGCCAAGGATATCGCCAAACTCCTCTCCAAGTCGGCCGTGTCGGACCTGCGGGACTATGTGATCGCCGACCCTTCACGGATCGGCAGTTCGGTGTCCTTCGATTTCCTTGTGAACGCACGGGTTGATGGATACCTCAAAGGGCGTGTCACGCGCGAAAGCGTAGCCGACGACAAGATGATCTCGGCCGAACAACTCGACGCGGTTGATCAGCTCGTCGCCGCGGGCGCGTTGGTCAAGCGGTTCAATCTGGATTTTATCTTGGGCTCTGATGCCTCGGATCAGCGGCCCGAGGCGGCCGGTATCGGCACCGCGATGCTGGGTTCGTTGGCGATGATGCTGGTGGTTCTTGTGCTGACGCTGCCCGTTGGCGTCGCCGCCTCGATCTATCTTGAGGAATTTGCGCCCAGGAACCGGCTGACCGACCTGATCGAGGTCAACATCTCCAACCTCGCCGCTGTGCCGTCGATCGTCTTCGGAATTCTTGGCCTCGCGGTCTTTATCAATATTCTACATCTGCCGATGTCGGCCCCCTTGGTCGGGGGGCTGGTTCTGTCGCTGATGACCCTGCCCACGATCATCATCTCGTCGCGCGCCGCGATGAAATCCGTGCCGCCTTCGATCCGAGATGCCGCTCTTGGCGTTGGTGCCTCGCGGATGCAGGCGGTGTTTCACCATGTTCTGCCTCTGGCGGCACCCGGCATCCTGACGGGCACGATCATCGGATTGGCGCAGGCGCTGGGCGAAACAGCGCCGCTTCTTCTGATCGGCATGGTGGGCTTTATCGCCTCGACCGCGCCGGAAACTGTGGGCCAGGCGCTTCTTGCGCCGAACACCGCCCTTCCGGCGCAGATCTTCGAATGGGCAAAACGTGCCGACCCAGCGTTTTACGAACGCGCCTGGGGCGGGATCATTGTCCTTCTTGTGTTTCTGGTCGCGATGAACGCCATCGCGATCCTCCTGCGCCGCCGGTTCGAACGGCGGTGGTAGGCAATGGCAAATCTGAAAGGCCGTCTGGAATGAGTGCTTCGAAAATCAGCGCCCGCGCGTGCAACGTCTTCTACGGCGATACCCATGCGATCAAGGATGTGAACGTCGAGATCGGCAGCAAGTCGGTCACCGCCTTTATCGGCCCCTCCGGCTGCGGAAAATCGACCTTTCTGCGATGCCTCAACCGCATGAACGACACCATCGACTCCTGCCGCGTTGAAGCGTCGATCACCCTTGATGGCGAGGATATCTACGACCCGCGCGTCGATGCCGTGACCCTGCGCGCCCGGGTCGGGATGGTGTTTCAAAAGCCCAACCCCTTCCCCAAGTCGATTTTTGACAATGTTGCCTATGGGCCAAAGATTCACGGCATGGCGCGGTCCAAGTCCGATCTGGCCGACATCGTTGAAAATGCTCTCCGCCGTGCCGCGATTTGGGACGAGGTGAAAGACAGGCTCGATGCGCCCGGCACCGGCCTGTCCGGCGGCCAGCAACAGCGCCTATGTATCGCGCGGGCGATCGCGACCCAGCCCGAGGTCTTGCTCATGGACGAGCCGTGCTCGGCGCTTGACCCGATCGCCACCTACCAGATCGAAGAGCTTATCGACGAGCTTGCCAAAAACATCTCTGTCGTGATTGTCACACACTCGATGCAACAGGCCGCCCGCGTGAGCCAAAAGACTGCCTTCTTCCATCTGGGAGAGCTGGTCGAATTCGGCGATACGGACGATATTTTCACGAACCCGTCCGATCCGCGCACTGAATCCTATATCACCGGCCGCATCGGCTAGGCCAAGGAGACCCAAATGACGGAACATCACATCGCCTCGGCTTTTGACCGCGATCTCGAGGGAATCCAGGCCAACCTGATGCGCATGGGCGGGCTTGTCGAAAGCGCCATACAGAAAGCAACCAAAGCATTGGTCGACCGTGATCCGGAACTGGCCGTAAAGGTCAGGGCGGATGACAAAAAGATCGACGCGCTTGACGAGACCATTCACGCCGACTGTGCGCGGCTGATCGCCCTGCGCCAGCCGATTGCCAGTGATCTTAGAACCATCCTTGGCGTTATGCGTATCGTCGCCAACCTTGAACGGATCGGCGATTATGCCAAGAATCTTGCCAAGAGGACGGTGGTTCTGTTGGAGTTGCCCGAAGTGCCCGGCGCATCGGGATCGATTTCCCGCTTGGCGCGCGAGGTGCAGGGCATGCTGACCGATGCACTTGAAGCGACGCTCAAACAAGATACCGCGCTCGCTGAAAGCGTGCGGCACCGAGATGTCGAGGTGGATGAGATGTATGTCGCCTTCTTTCGCGAGCTTGTGAGTTTCATGCTCGAAGACCCGCGCAAGATCACGGCCTGCATGCACTATCATTTCATCGGCAAGAATATCGAGCGTATGGGCGATCATGCCGTCGCCGTGGCAAACCAGACGATCTATCAGATCACGGGGCAAATGCCTGCCGAACGGCGCGAAAAAGGCACAGAAAACCTCTATCGTCCGGAGGGAGCCTCCTAGAAATGAGCGCCCTCGTCGCCCGCATCCTTCTGGTTGAAGACGAGCCGTCCCAGCGGGCCGTTTTGTCCTACAACCTGATGCGCGAGGGCTATCAGGTGATCGAAGCCAGCGATGGCGAAGAGGCGATCCTTCTCACCGAAGAAGAAGATTTCGATCTTGTTCTTCTGGATTGGATGCTGCCTGCGCTCTCGGGCATCGAAATCTGCCGCCGGCTGAAGCGGCAGAAGCGCACCAAGGATATCCCCGTCATCATGCTCTCGGCGAGGGCCGAAGATGTGGACAAGGTGCGTGGGCTTGATACCGGCGCGGACGACTACCTCGCCAAACCCTATTCCCTGCCTGAGTTGCTCGCGAGAATCCGCTCCCATCTGCGCCGCTTTCGCGCCGCTGCTGCCGGCGATGCGCTATCGGTTGGCGACATCACCCTCGATCCCCTGTCGCACCGCGTTCAGCGCGCCGGCACAGACATCACGCTTGGCCCCACCGAGTTTCGTCTTCTGGCAACGTTGATGGAGCGCCCCGGTCGGGTCTGGACCCGCGATCAGCTTTTGGATCGGGTCTGGCAGACCAACCCCGACACCGAGACCAGAACGGTCGATGTCCATGTCGGTCGCTTGCGGAAGGCTCTGAGCCTGCCCGACCTTGCCGACCCAATCCGGACGGTCCGCGGCACCGGCTATTCCATCGGCTGAGACATCCACGAAGGGGTCTGTCGTCTAAGGAAGATCTGGGCTGCCTATCTGCGCAGCGCTGATTTGAGCTCGTGGTAGGATGCCTTGGGAGTACGGGCGAAAGTGTCGAAATCGACATGGATAAGCCCAAAGCGTTTTTCGTAGCCAAAGGCCCATTCAAAATTGTCGAGGAGCGACCAGTAGAAGAAACCCTTGAGGTTTGCGCCGCCGTCCAGCGCGGCCAGAGCCTCAGTCAAATGACTGTCGATATAGTCGATCCGCTCGGGATCAAAGCAGGCGCCGTTCTCGATGCGATCGTTCCACGCCATGCCGTTTTCTGTGACGTAGAGAGGCAGATCGCCCACAAAGTCGCGCGACAGCCGCGAGAGGAGGTCCGAAAGCCCTTCGGGATAGATTTCCCAGCCCATCTGGGTTTTGGCCCTCTGGCCCTCAAGGTCCGAAATATGGGGCCACGGCCCATCGCCCTGCTGGATTAGGCCGCGGGTGTAGTAGTTGACGCCCAACCAATCTATCGGGGCCGAGATGCGCGCAAGATCGCCTTGCCAGCCGGTCGGCATATAGGGCGCCATACCCTCAAGCGCCTCTTCGGGATAGGTGCCTTTGGCAATCGCTTCGATGAACCACCGGTTGGCGATGGCGTCCTGCCGCGCGGTGGCGGCGAGATCGGCGGGCGTGTCGCTGGCCGGCTCAGCGGGCGTGAAATTAAGGACGATCCCCAGATTGCCAAGCCCCATCGCCCGCAGCCGTTCGACAGCCTCGGCATGGGCAAGCAGGATATGATGCATCGCGCGCGAGGCCGCGCGGATGTCGCGCAGGCCGGGGGCGTGATGGCCAAGGAAATGCGAGAGCCACGCCACGCACCACGGCTCGTTGATCGTAGCGGTGCTCGCAACCCTGTCGCCGATCCGGCCCGAGATGATCTCGGCATAATCGCCAAACCATTTCGGGCTATCGGCGTTGGCCCAGCCGCCCAGATCGGCGAGAGGCGAGGGCAAGTCCCAGTGATAAAGCGTGTGAAAGGGTTTCAGGCCGCGTTCGAGCATTCCGTCGACAAGCCGATCATAGAAATCGAGCGCCTCGGGGTTGGGCGCGCCGCGCCCTTCGGGCATGACCCGCGCCCAACTGGTCGAGAAGCGATAGGCGTCAAAGTTGCCATCGCGGACAAGATCGAGGTCTTCGCGCCAACGGTGATAGTGATCGCAGGCGCGCCCGCCATCCTCGGCGCGAGCGACGTTGCCGGGGGTCGCGGCGAATGTGTCCCAATGGCAGGAGCCGGCGCCGCCGAAGGACGCGCCTTCGATCTGATAGGCGGCTGTGGCCGCGCCGAAGACAAAACCCTCGGGGAAACTTGAACGGGTGATCTTCATTGTGTCTCTCGCGGGGCCGGGCCGGTCGATTGGCCGACCATCAGTTCGGCCTCCAGCAGTTCGTGGATCAGGGGGCCGTCCGGGTTGTTGATCCGCTCGATCAGGATCTCGGCCAGCCGCCGCCCGGCTTCGCGGACCGAGGATCGAGTGGCCGTAAAGATCGGCACATCGCTACCGTTCTGAAGATAGGACAGGGCGTCGTCATGGGTGATCACCGAGACATCGCGCCCCATCCGCAGGCCACGCTCCTCGATGGTCCGGCGGACGCCAAGGGCACAGATCATCGAAGACACGAGGAAAGCGGTCGGCGGATTGTCTGAGCCCAGCATCTCGCGGGCTGAGCGATAGCCGAAGGTCTCGGTCATTTCCTCGCTGCGCATGATCGCGGGGTCGGCGGTGATACCCCGCGCCTTGAGCGCCTCTTCATAGCCCGCGCGACGGCGGAAGGCGAAATCCATCCCCTCAAGACCGTTGATCAGGCCAATCCGGTGGTGGCCGAGATCAAGAAGGAAGTTGGTGGCACGCAGAAAGGCGCTCCTGTTGTTCACGTCGAGCCACGAGTAATCCTGCGCGATGCCGCTCGCCCGCCCGTGAACGACGAAGGGCAGGCCGATCTCGTGCAGCAGACCGATCCGGCTGTCCTGCATCTTGGGGCCGTGGACCACCACGCCATCGACGGTGTGGCGCGAGCGGATGTTGCGATAGGCCTGCGCCTCGTTCACATCCTCAACGACAGTTAGGACCATGTCATAGCCGTTGCGGGAATAGGTCTCGCCCGCGCCAGCAATGAAATCGCCAAAGATCGGGTTGACCATCTCGTGCTTGGTCGACATCGGGATCACATGGCCGATCGCCATGGCGCGCCCTGTGGCAAGGCCTTTAGCTCGGGTATTGGGGCGATAGTTGTGCTGCTCTGCCGCAAGGGCGACGCGACGGCGTGTCTCTTCGTTGACCTCAGGATACCCGTTCAGCGCCCGGCTCACCGTCGTCTGGCTAAGGCCCAGAAGGCTAGAGAGTTCTTTCAGGTTCATAAAGCCAAAGCGCTTTCAATTTTTTGAGAGACTACCGAGGACCGGCGCGGCAGTCAAAGGAGTTGTTGCTTCGGATTGATCCAATTTCGATAGAATAGGCAGTCATTTTGGCGTCTAGCTAGAATCAATTGACAGATTGGGGAGCCTAGGTGCAAGTTATCGGCATCCAAAGCGCTTTGAAAATGATTCTGGCGACAATGGGATTTTGAGCGCGGTGCGCGCAATTGGGAGGAAGTCATATGAAAACCAGCCTGTATGCCGGTGTGGCAGCAGTGGCTCTGGGCGCAGGGATTGCCCAAGCCGAACAACTGACCGTATTTGGTCCCTGGCTCGGCCCCGACCAGGAAAACGTCGAAGCGGTTCTGAGCCGCTTTGCCGAGATTTCGGGCCACGATGTACGCTATGTGGGCTCCGACAGCTTCGAGCAGCAGATCGTGATCGACGCCGAGGCCGGTTCGGCCCCCAACGTCGCCGCCTTCCCGCAGCCGGGCCTTGCGGCCGATTTCGCCCGCCGTGGCTTCCTTGCGCCGCTGGCGGACGGAACCGATGACTGGGTCCGCGAAAACTATGCCGCAGGCCAGTCGTGGGTCGATCTTGGCACCTATGCGGGCCCCGACGGCGCGAGCAACCTCTACGGCTTCTTCTACAAAGTCGATGTTAAGTCGCTCGTCTGGTATGTGCCCGAGAACTTCGAAGATGCGGGTTATGAAATCCCGACCACCATGGAAGAGCTGAAGGCGCTCACCGATCAGATCGTCGCCGATGGCGGCACGCCCTGGTGTATCGGTCTGGGTTCGGGCGGCGCGACCGGCTGGCCGGCGACCGACTGGGTTGAAGACATGATGCTGCGCACACAGTCGCCGGCGGTTTATGACCAGTGGGTGACCAACGAGATGCCGTTCAACAGCCCAGAGGTTGT
>JBFEXG010000366.1:0-1914 GCA_041546005.1 Paracoccaceae bacterium | reverse complement strand
CCCGCGCATGACGGTGCGCGATATCATTGCCGAGCCGCTCGAGGTCATGGGCCTCACCAAAACCCGCGAGGAAACCGACGCCCGCGTGCGCGCCATCGCCGCCAAATGCCGGCTCAACCTCGAACACCTGCGCCGCTTCCCGCACGCCTTTTCGGGCGGCCAGCGCCAGCGCATTTCGATCGCCCGCGCGCTTGTCTCGGGGCCGAAATTCATTGTGGCCGATGAAAGCGTCGCGGCGCTCGATGTGTCGATTCAGGCGGACGTTTTGAACCTTCTCAAGCAGCTCCAGAAAGACCTCGGGCTGACTTTCCTGTTCATCAGCCACGATCTCTCGGTGGTGGCCCATACCTGCGATCATGTGGCGGTGATGTATCTGGGCCGGCTCGTTGAATCCGCGCCCACGCGCCAGCTTTTTGCAGCCCCGCGCCACCCCTATACCAAGGCGCTTTTCTCGGCGATCCCCTCGCTCGATCCCGACGATCGGGGCAGGGCGCAGAAGCTCGTGGGCGAGATCCCCTCGCCTCTGAACCAGCCTTCGGGGTGCAAATTCCACACGCGTTGCCCAAATGCGATCGACCTCTGCAAGACAAAGGAACCGACGCTCGAAAACCCCGGCGACGGGCATCAAGTGTCGTGCCACCGGTGGCGCGAGCTTCTTGAAGCGACGGAAATCGCCTGAAAATAGCAGGGTCGGCGTAACACTTCTGCAAGCACTTTGAACCTAGGGTGGCCAAGCCGCCGACTCGGATCTTCGGGTCGCGGATCCGTTTCGAGGCCACGCCGGGTATACCATGCAAGACACCAACGCCTGTTTCGAACTCCCGCCACGCTATTCGCCGGCGGAAGATGATGAACTTCTCGACTTCTTGCGCCGGAGTTCTGGCTTGGCGGTCCAGATTGACGCCCGAGCCTTGCGCAGTTTCGACGGGTTGATGCTCGAACTTTTGATTATTGCCCGACGCAGCTGGCAGGCGGCGGGGCATGCCTTCGAAATCCTGAATCTTCCCGATCCGGTCACGCAAGAGCTTCGTCTTCTTGGAGCGGGCGAGGCATTGGGGCTTTCGGGGGCGCAGGCATGAGTGTGAAGGTTCTCGCTATCGACGATTCCCGGACGATGCTCGGCCTTGTCCGCAAGGTCATGACCGAGGCGGGATTTGACTGCGTGATGGCCGAAGATGGGGAGAAGGGCCTCGAGGTCTTTTCCCGTGAGGCGCCCGATGTGGTGATCACCGATATCAATATGCCCCGGCTTGATGGCTATGGCGTGATCAATGCCATTCGTGGCGGAAGAGCCAATCGAACTGTCCCGATCCTCGTTCTGACCACGGAGAGTGCCGACCATCTCAAGGCCCGTGCCCGAGAGGCAGGGGCGACGGGCTGGATCGTCAAACCATTCGATGACGCAACCATCGTGGCGCTTGTTCGCCGCGTTGCTGGCCTTGGGAGCTGAGATGGGATCGCAAAACTCGATACGGGATATGTTCTTCGAGGAGACCGAAGAGCTTCTTGAACAACTGATTGACGGCCTTGGCCTTATGGCGGCCGGTCAGGCGGATGACGAAACGGTCAACGCTGTCTTTCGTTCGGTTCACTCAATAAAGGGTGGCGCCGGTGCTTTTGGGTTCAGTGCGCTTGTTGATTTTTCGCACCGCTTTGAAACAGTTCTGGACGCGATCAGGAGCCATCGTCTGGTAGCGTCTGACGGAATCGTTCTGACGCTGCAGAGATCCGCCGATTTTCTGACCGACCTTGTCGAACGGGCGCGACGCGGCGATACCGAGACGCCAGAACAGGCGGCAAGCTTCCTCGCCGCTCTTGATCAACGCCTTGCGGGGGCAAGCTTGCCAGATGGGCCAGGTGCCCCGGCTTTTGGCTTTGCCGCCCAGCCGATCCTGCTTGATCTTGGCGAACCTG
>JBFEXG010000319.1:0-2770 GCA_041546005.1 Paracoccaceae bacterium | reverse complement strand
TTCACCATGGACGAGATCAGCTATCAGATCCGCAACATCATCGTGCAGGAGTTCAGCCGCGCGCTTGCGGTCTCGAACATCCCCGTCCTCGACATGGCCGCCAACGCCGCCGACCTCGGCAAGATCGTCGCCAAAGCGATTGATCCGGTGATCGGGCAATATGGCCTGACCCTGCCCGAGCTTTATGTGGAGAACATCAGCCTGCCGCCTGCGGTCGAGGCCGCGCTCGACAAGCGCACCTCGCTTGGCATCGTGGGCGATCTGGGCCGCTATACCCAGTTCTCGGCCGCCGAAGCCATGACCAGCGCCGCCGGCAACCCCGCTGGGGGCGGCATGGCCGCTGGCCTTGGCGCCGGCATGGGCCTTGTAATGGCGCAGCAGGGCCCGTGGGGTGCGATGCCTGCCGCCGCGCCCGCCGCACCACCGCCTCCGCCGGTCGAGCACGTCTGGCACGTTGCCGAAAGCGGCGAGGCCAAGGGCCCCTATTCCCGCGCGACGATGGGCCGGATGGCCGCCGACGGCGCCCTGACCCGCGCAACGCTGGTCTGGACCCAAGGGCAGGACGGCTGGAAGAAGGCCGAGGATGTGGCCGAGCTTGCCCAGCTTTTCACCGTCATGCCGCCGCCCCCGCCGCCCGCCGCCTAACATGGACGACCGGCCCTCGAACGGCGTGCTCGAAGAGCACCGCTTTCCTTGCGATCAATGCGGCGCGGATATGCGCTATGATCCGGTGCGGAACGAGATGCACTGCGACCATTGCGGCGCGACCCAAGCCGTGGGCGAGCGCGACGATACCGCCGGCGCGATCCGCGAGCTAGATTTCCGCGCAGCACTCGACCAGCGCCTGCCGCAGGCCGAGATGGAGGAAACGCGCGTCGTCACCTGCCCCAACTGCGGGGCAGAGACCGAGCTCAACCCCGCCATTCATGCCGCCGAGTGCCCATTCTGCGCGACGCCGGTCGTTACCGATACGGGCATCAGCCGCCATATCAAGCCGCGTGGCCTTCTCCCCTTCGCCCTCGACGAGGCGCAGGCCCGCAAGGCGATGAATGACTGGCTCGGGCGGCTCTGGTTCGCCCCCAATGGCCTTCAGCAATACGCCCGCAAGGGCCGCGCCATGGCGGGGGTCTATGTCCCCTACTGGACCTTCGATGCCGATACCAAGTCGAGCTACACCGGCATGCGCGGCGACGACTATTACGAGACCCGCACCGTGATGCGCGATGGCAAGCGGCAGCAGGTTCAGGTCCGCAAGACCCGCTGGCGGCCCGCTGCGGGCCGTGTGGCGCGGTTCTTCGACGATGTGCTGGTCTTGGCGTCAAAGGCTCTGCCGCGCAAATACACCGATGGGCTTCAGCCATGGGACCTCGGCGCCATGGTCCCCTACAGCCCTTCCTACCTCGCCGGTTTCCGCGCCGAGGCCTATCAGGTGGGCCTTGAAGACGCTTATGACGACGCCCGCGACCAGATGGACCGGGTGATCCTGCGCGACATCAAGTTCGACATCGGTGGCGATCATCAACGGGTGATGACAGTCGATACAGCGATCAAGGATGTGACCTTCAAGCACATCCTTTTGCCGATCTGGGTCGCCGCCTATAAATACCGCGGCAAGACCTACCGATTTGTCATCAACGGCCGCTCGGGCCGGGTTCAGGGCGAGCGGCCGTGGTCGGCCTGGAAGATCGCCTTCGCGGTCGTTGTCGGCCTCATCATTGCGGGCGTGATCGGCTATTTCGCCGCGCAGAACCAGCAGGGCTATTGATCCAGCCCACCTTGACGCAGCGCCATTTCGCAGGCAGGTCGGAGAGGTGTTTGCGCTATCGGAGCCGCCCATGATCCTCGCCTGCGGAGAAGCCCTGATCGACATGCTGCCCCACCAGACCGAGGCGGGCGAAGTGGCGTTCGCCCCCTACCCCGGTGGCGCGGTGTTCAATACCGCGATCGCGCTTGGACGGCTTGGCGCGAATGTCGGATTTTTCTCGGGCCTGTCCAGCGATCTCTTCGGCCAGATGCTGCGTGAGGCGCTTGAGGCCTCGAATGTCGATACCGCGGCGGCTCATATATCGGATCGACCAACCACGCTGGCCTTTGTCCGGCTCGTCGACGGCCACGCCACTTATGCCTTCTACGACGAGAACACCGCCGGGCGGATGCTGACCGAGGGTGACCTCCCCGAGACCCACGCTGATGCGTTGTTCTTCGGCGGCATCAGCCTTGTGGGCGAGCCCTGCGGCAGCGCCTATGAGGCGCTCATGGTGCGCGAGGCGCCCCGGCGGGTGATCATGGTCGACCCAAACATCCGCCCGTCGTTCATCACCGACGAGTCGGCCTTCCGGGCAAGGCTCGACCGGATGTTGGCGATGGCGGATATCGTGAAACTGTCGGACGAAGACCTACGCTGGGTCCTTGGCAATGTGGGCATCGAATCGGGCGCGCGGCAGGTTCTGGCGAAGGGGGCAAGGGTCGTCCTCATCACCGAAGGCGCCAAGGGGGCGCATGGGTTTATGACCGAGGTCGAGGTTTTCGAACCGGCCCGCAAGGTCGCGGTGGTCGACACAGTGGGCGCGGGCGATACGTTCAACGCGGGCGTCCTCGCCTCGCTCTGGCGGCAAGGTTGCCTGAGCAAGACCGGCGTTGAGACCCTGAGTGAAGCCGCGCTGCGCCATGCGCTCGACCTTGGCGCACAAGCCGCCGCCGTCACCGTCAGCCGCGCGGGCGCCAATCCGCCTTGGGAGAGAGAACTATGAGAGCCCTGATTCAACGCATC
>JBFEXG010000014.1:0-19483 GCA_041546005.1 Paracoccaceae bacterium | reverse complement strand
GACCCTCGCAACCTCATACATCACCGGCTCAAACCCTTTGCAGAGCGTCAGGATATGCCGGTTGCGCGTGATCATCTCGGGCGTGCGAAGCATGGCTTTATAGTCGTCTCGGCTTTGCCACTGGCTGTAGTTGCAGATCCGCGTCATCGCGTCGTTCATATGGAGCGCGGCACCGACGAAACCTTCTTGATGGCGGATGACCTCGTCAAAGGCAGTTTGCAGCGCCTCCATCAACTCGGTCGCCGTGGCGGGGGTCATCTCAAAGGTGGTGATGACAGTCTGGCCGGCCTTGCCGGGGGCAATCGAAAGCATAGCGCGATCCTCCTCGCGCCAAGACTAGCACGATTTTGCCAGACGTCAGCGGATGACGTGCACCGAGCACTGCGCGTGCCGTACCACGCGGGCGGCGGTCGAGCCGAGGAAGAAATCCCCAATGCCGGGTCGGTGCGAGTTCATCACGATCAGATCAACATCATGTTCTTCGGCAAATTCGACAACTGTGCGCCCCGCATGCCCCATCACCACCCGGGCCTCGGCATTGGGAAAGCCAGCCGCGCGTTGTTCAAGATCGGCATGAATGGACTCTCGAGCCTCGTCGCGGAAATCGTCGGGCATATAGTTGATGGCGTAGCCTGGGATCTCTTCCATGACGTGCAGAAATGTTACCTTGCCACCGTCACGGCAAAGCCGCCGCGCGATATCCAAAGGCTGGCCTTCATCATGGTCGTGGTCATAGGCGACGGGAATGAGAATGTGCGAATACATGGCGGTCCTCCTACCTACCGATGAGGCATGATCGCACAGGCGCCGCGTCTGCTCCTTGATCCACGTCAGACCGCCCTGCCTTGACACCGCCCTCACGTAGCGCCAAATAGCGCCCATGTGGGGTCGTAGCTCAGTTGGGAGAGCGCGTCGTTCGCAATGACGAGGTCAGGGGTTCGATCCCCCTCGGCTCCACCAAATCACCCAGCGTATCCGGTAGCCTGCCCGCCAGCAACTATTGCTGGTTTGGCCTGACAATCTCGTCCGTCCAGCCGTTGATCCCGCCGTCCATCGAATAGGCAGTGAAGCCGCTCTGGGCCATCAAAAGGGCGCCAACTTGACTGCGCCGTCCGCTGCGGCAGTAGACGACCACTTCGCGATCTGGCGTGACTTCCCCGGCACGGGCGCGCAGCGCGCTCAGCGGGATATGAACGGCGCCCGGAAGATGGCCGTCATCCCATTCGTCCTGATAGCGCACATCGACGAGATGCGCCCCTGAAGCGATCTTTTGCTTGGCTTCCTCAATTGAGATGCGGGCAACCGTGGGGCGCGCGACAAGCTCGTTGTAGCTGTCGCCATCAAGCGACAGAAGCTCGCCGGGTGTGACCATGCGGACAGTGGCATTGCGTGCGCCACCCAGAATGAGCGCCTCTTCTCCAAAGCAGTCTCCGGTTCCGAGTGTTGCTACATGCCGGGGTTCGTCATCCTCAAGCTCTTCGCGCCAAACCTCGGCGCATCCGTGGCGCAGGAAGTAGAAATTGTCGCCCTTCATGTCCTGACGGATGACGTTCTCACCGGCTTCGACCGTGATCGGAACCATCTTTTCGTAAACATTGACCAAAGCGTCTGACGGGAGTTTGGCGAACCCCTTGGACTGACGCATCAGGATGAGCTGGACGATATCCAGATCGATCCCGCGCTCAGTAACCAGCGAGTCGATCGAGACGATATCATCGATCACGTCACCGTCGCCGCTTAGCAGGAGGGTCGGTTCAAGCGCCCTCAGACGAATATCGCCCTCGTCCTGTGACAAGACCAGAGGGCCAATCGCCGAAGCGGCAGCATCGAAACGTTTGCCTTCGTTGCGGTTGTTGGCGCCGTCCACTGTGATCGCGCCGCGGATCACCGAAGCATAGCGGTGAGCATGCGTTCCCAAAGCCAAAGTCTCTCCGGGCTTCAGTCTGATGATATCGAAGAAACCGGCAAAAACGGCCTCCAGCCCACGGTCGGACAGGCGGCAATACGGGGAAATCGACTTACTCCTGATCTCGTCAAGAATTACGTTGGCCATAAGCAATCCCACTCTTTTTCTTTTGGGGATTCCTCGCATATTTTGAGCGGCCAGCCTGATGCGGCTTTTGTTACATTCGGGGATTTTTCAAGCGGATGTGACAGAAATGCAAAAAAATGGCGCCTCAGAGGGCGCCATTTCCTGTTCCTAGAGGGGATTGTCGGTTCGCAGAGTGACCCGGATTGTTCCTTTGCAGGCAGTCTTGAACACAAGATTCGCCTGTGTTTTCGCGGCGCCTTTCTCTGGCTCGGCAAAGGGCAATTCATAGACTGCCTGCCCATTGGCATCGGTCAGTTTGCCGTCCGGACAAACCGCCTCGACATTTCGGACCCGTCCGCCAAAGGGCATATAGGGAGAGCCCTCAACAACCCAAGTCTGCGCCGCTGTCGCCTGACTGTGCACAACACTAGCCGGATTGACGGCGACGTTGTTCACGGCCGTAAACGTGTTGGCCGAGAAAATGATGTTACGGAAACGACCGAAGTCGAGGCCAGCGAAGGTAGTATCGACCGCTTCAACCCGATCGACCGATCCGCCGATCGCCCGGAATACATTCCCTGTCACCGAGAAACCGTGGATGTAGTGTCCGGCCCCAAAAGGCTTGACCACGATCCAAGTGAACCATGGCGCGACATCGGCTGCTGTAAAGATGTTGCCTGTGATCGTGAGACCGCCAAACGAGTATTGAACACCCAGGGCCGGGGTCGCATCGTGTTCGTTGGTCCACTCGATGAAATTGTTGTCGATATAATTGCCCGTCACCACCGATTTGCAGTTGGGCGAGGTAAAGACGATGCCCGCTTTTCGGACCCCGAGGCTTGTGTTGTCTCCGTGAAACCAGTGGTTTCCCGTGATCAGATTTCCGGAGCCGGCCAATACACAGAAATGCTTGAAACGCACGGCGCGATTGTCGCGGATCTTGACGTCATTCGCATTGACATTGAAGCCGATAGTCGTTCGGTCTTCGACCGGAAGGTTCTGTTCGTTCGAGATGATCTGGCACCGGTCGATCATCATCCCCTGACAGCCGCCGCCCGAAGATGTGAGGCCGCGATCGCGCGGCTTGTTGATGAAGCAATCCCGAAGGTGGAAGGTCAGGCCCTCCTTTGCCAGCATGATCCCGCTGGCGGTTCCGTCGCAGAGAAACTCCACATCATCGATGACGAACTGCGCAAGATCGTCGAAGCCCGAAAAATCCAGAAGGTATTTGAACCGGGTAAAAGTGTAGGTCTGGTTTGCCGCGGCGCCGTAGAGCTCCTGGCTCAGGGTCACGGTATTGGTGATCGGATCAACCGCCCGGACATAAATCTCGCGCCCCACTCCGGCCCCATTAACGAGCGAGCCGATTGCGATCTGCCCGATATTGACGACGTTGGTCAGGCGAAGCGGATCGGCGGCCGAATAGCTAGCCGTCGTCGTCACGACGGTCGGATCCCAAGCCGGCCCGCTCACAGGCTGAAACTGGCCATTGCGGATCACTCGGCGGATCGCGAAAACCGTTTTGCTTCCTTCAGCCGCCTGCATATCGATCGGCGCGCTTACCGCGATACGGCGCCCGCAGAGATCAAGCGACTCGTGGTCGGAGAAATTCAAAAGGGCCTGAAACGCCTTCTTAAAGGCAAGCTCTTCGTCACCGAACGCATCGACATAGGTCGCGTAATCAAAGTTTTTTTGAAAGACGAACCGCTTGTCGGCAGGCATTGTCACGGTGCCTTCGAAACGGATCTGGTTCTCGATGGTGACGTGATTGCCAAGGTAATAGACGCCCGCCGAAACGAGGACCTCGCGGCCGTTGGAATCTGCATCTGCCGCCTCGAAAGCGGCACTGTCGTCGGTGATGCCATCGCCCTTGGCGCCATAGTCACGCACGTCGACAACACCCATCATGTCGCGGATGAAGACGTTGGTGATATCCTCGATCACGAAGTCATCGATGCGGACAACGCTGCCGTTGCCGCCGGTCAGATCAAGGCCGAAATGGCCGTAGATGACATTGGGCCAAACCATATCGACACCGATCCGCTGGCCGGAGCCGACGATGGCCGAGATTTCGACGACCTCGCCATATGAGGTGAGTTGAACTGTCGGGCCATATTCGGTCAGCCCCGCAACATGCGCGCCACCCGCGCCGCCAGCCCAGCCCGCGATGCGCACGCCGGGCAATTCGCCCGACACCGCCTTCACTCGGGTCGAGATCCGAAGGTAACAGCCGGGCAGAAGCGTGGTTTCGCCCATATAGCGCAGCTTGGTGACACTTTGGGTCTTGAAGAGCTCAAGGCAGCCGGAAAAATCCTGATCGGCCGGCACAAAAACGCCGTTGCCGGTCGTCGCGTAAGTTTCGGAGCCCGGCGTGCCGTCCCCCGCCGACCAGACTGCAAGCCCATCCGCAAAAGGCGACGGCATCAGCACCAGACCGTCGGTAATCGCCTTGTTCATCTAGGTTCCCCTTTTCTGACGGGCGAAAGGGAAGTGGCCCCTGCCCTGAGAGTTTCAGAGCAAAGGCCTAGTGCGATGGGGTAAAGGCCGCCTTGGACGACCGGAACGGTGGGGATACGGCCCGCGCAACGGCGGGCCAATGGACTAGCTGGCGAGTTTGCCGGCGAGGCCCGCTTCGATCAGGGCGATGCTATCTTCAACGCCATAAAGTGCAATGAAGCCTCCAAAGCGAGGGCCATCGGAGGCGCCGAGCAGAACCTCATAGAGCGCCTTGAACCAATCGCGCAGCGGCTCGAACCCGTGGTTCTTGCCGATGGCGAAAACCACCGACTGGAGGAAATCCTCGCTGGCGAAATTCGCCTCGGGCAGGGGATCGGTGTTGCCCATGGCGGCGTTCTTCTTGGCGATCTGGCCCAATGCGGCGTCTTTGTCCTTGAGCGCGGCCAAAAGGTCTTCGAGCGCCGCACGCTCCTGATCGGTTGGCAAGCGGAAGCTGCGGGTGGGCTTGACGTGATCTTGATAGTAGCGAACCGCGAAACCGGCCGCGGCATCGAGATCGGGATTGCCCTCGGGGGTCGCATCAGGCGCGTAGCGGCGGATAAAGCCCCACATGGCCGCCTTGTCCTCGGCGCCCGATACACTGGCGAGGTTAAGGAGCATCTGGAACGGCACCGTCAGGGTCGAGGCCGGCACTTGCCCGCGGTGGATGTGATAGACGGGGTTGTTCAGCTGGCCCGCTGCATCCTGCGCGGGATAGGCGCGCAGCTGTTGGTGATACTCGTCCACCATCTTGGGGATCACATCCCAATGCAGGCGCTTGGCCGTCTTGGGTTTTTGATACATGAAATACGACAGGCTCTCGGTCGCCGCATAGGTGAGCCATTCGTCGATAGTCAAACCATTGCCTTTGGACTTGGAAATCTTCTGCCCCATGTCGTCGAGGAAAAGCTCATAGGTGAAGTGGTTGGGCTTCTTGCCGCCCAAAACCTCACAGATGCCGTCATAGATCGGCGTGTTGGTCGAGTGGTCCTTGCCGTACATCTCGAAATCGACGCCCAGCGCGGCCCAGCGTGCCCCGAAATCGGGCTTCCACTGAAGCTTCACGTTGCCGCCAGTGACGGGCAGGGTCCACTCGCGGCCAGTCTCATCGTCGAAGGTGATGGTGCCGTCCTTGGCGTTGACCTCTTTCATCGGGACATAGAGCACTCGGCCCGTTTCCGGGTGGATCGGCAGGAAGCAGGAATAGGTCTGCTGCCGCTCTTCGCGCAAGGAGGCGAGCATGATCTTCATGATCCCCTCATAGCGCTCGGCAGCGAGGCGCAGGGTCGCGTCGAACTTGCCCGAGCCATAGAACTCGGTCGCGGAAATGAATTCATACTCGAACCCGAAAGTATCGAGGAACCGGCGCAGCATGGCATTGTTGTGATGGCCAAAGCTTTCGTATTCGCCGAAAGGATCGGGAACCGAGGTCAGCGGCTTTTGCACATTGGCCAAAAGCATCTCGCGGTTCGGCACGTTGTCGGGAACCTTGCGCATGCCGTCGAGATCGTCCGAGAAACAGATGAGCCGCGTGGGGATATCCGAGATCACCTCAAACGCACGGCGGATCATCGTCGTGCGGAGAACCTCGCCGAAGGTGCCAATATGGGGCAGACCCGAAGGGCCATAGCCCGTCTCAAAAAGCACATAGCCCTTCTCCGGCGGCGCCTTTTCATAGCGTTTCAGCAGCGCTCGTGCCTCTTCAAAGGGCCAGGCTTTGCTGTTCATCGCGACGCTACGCAGATCGGACATCTTCAATCCCACGGGTTTTGGCCCTGCCCCATTGGCAGGGTTACGGCGCTCTCCCTATTGCGGGGTGGGGTCGGCGTCAATAAATGGTGAGAAAAGCATGAGGAACCACGCATGACCCCCGACGCCCCGATGACCCCGCAAGATGCGCTTGTCGCGCTGATGATCACCGTCTCCGCGTCGGATGAAGATATCCGCACTGCAGAGCTTGTGAAGATCAACAACCTGATCAATCACCTGCCCCTCTTTGCGGCCTACGACGTGGCCCGCATTCCGCGCATGTCCGAAGTCGTCTTTGAACTTCTCGAGCAAGAAGATGGCCTCGATGCCTTGTTTGGCCTGATCCGTGATGCGTTGCCTGAAAAACTATTCGAGACGGCCTACGCCCTGTCTTGCGAAGTTGCGGCGGCCGACGGGATCGTCGATGGGCCGGAATCGCGCATTCTTGAAGAGGTGCGGGACGAGCTGGACATCGACCGGCTTCATGCCGCAGCGATCGAGCGCGGCACCCGCGCCCGCCACATGACGCTCTGATCTAGCCGCCGATCCAATCCCGTAGAAGCCGCTGCTGCAGCCAGCGGGCGTTGTTGCTCCAGCGACGCGCGCCCGGCGGCACCTCGTCTTGCGAGGCGCGGGTTGCGGCGCGGCGGGCTTCATCGGCAGAAAGGATCGCAAAGGCCAGATCGCCCTGCCCCTCCCTCTGGATATAGCCCGCAAGAGACGAGACGAAATTCAGCGTTCCGGTCTTGGCGACAACCTTGGTGCCTTTTCCGGTGAGGGGGCGGCCATCACTGTCGAAAACGCCTACGTCTTTCAAGAGCGGCGGAAGATGCCTCGTGACATCGGGATGACCCAGAAACCGCGCTAGCGCGGCAGCCGAGATTTTCGAGCGATCGCCGAGGCCGGAATGATCGACCGCCTGATAGGCGATGCCCTTCGTCTCGAGCGCCCAGCGCGCCATCTCGACGGCAGAGGCAGACAGGCTCGTCACCCGCTTGCCGCGGGCGAGGCTTGCTTTCAGGCCGACGGCCTCGGCCGTTATATTGGTCGAATACTTCAGCATGAGCCGCAGGATTTCCGACATGACCCGGCTTTGATGGCTGGCGACGAGCTGACCCTGAGGCACGGTCTCACGAATTTTGGCCACGGGGAGCCGAACGCCCTCACCCGCCGCAAGCGTGCGGAACACATCTCCGGCGAACAATGCGGGATGCCGAACCGGCAGCCCCCGCGCCCCGCCATTGCCAAGCGCAGAGAGGGCGACGGTCCATTGGTCGAAGTCGCCTCGATCCTCATAGGTGTAGACCGGAAGGTCGCGATCCGCCGCCTCCATCCGCGCAACGCTCACGTCCGGGCGGTAGCGGCTACTGCGGGCGTCCATCGTGAGCGTATAGTCCGAGCCCGCCTTGACCCATTCAAAGTGGACTTCGTTAGAATTGAGATTAAGGCCAGAGATCGCTGGATTATAGCCAAGATGCGGCAGCTGGCCGGGGTCGATCTCGCGCTGATAGGGCAGCGCGCCTTGCCAAAGGTGAAACTCGCCCGTCACCTCGCGGATGCCCGTTGCAGCAAGGGCCTTGGCAAGAGTGCCAAGGTTATCGGTCGTCAACATCGGGTCTCCAGATCCCGACAGGATCAAATTACCATTCAAAATTTCGCCTGAAATTTCCCCTTCAGCAAAAAGGCGTGTTTCAAAGACATAATCCGCGCCGAGCGCCTCAACCGCGTAACAGGTGGTCAAGACCTTCGCCACGCTGGCTGGAGGGAGCCTCAGGGCTGCGCCGTGCTGCTGGATGATCACCCCTGTGTCGGCTTCGGCCAACACCACGCTCACCTTGCCGCCAATACCGGCCTGCTCGGCCAAGGCCGCAATATCGGGCAGTCCCGGCGCACGCACGGCCGAACCGGGGCGGGCCATCGGGCGGACGGAACGGGCCGGAGCCCCGGCCATGAGCGGCGAGGCCGCAGTCGCCAAAAGCCCGGCCAGAACGCCGCGACGGGCGATCATCTTGCCACTGTCGTCCGTCAATCGCTGCCCTTTCCGCCCACCCAGCGCCCCGAAGCGCGGATCTCGGTCGACGACAGATCACTCATCGGAATGTTGACATAGGCCCAAGCGGGCGCATCCGCCTGCCCCAGAAGCTGGGCGTCGCTGCCGCTTAGCCGGTCGGCACGATAAATCTGGGCGGCAACCGAGGTCCGGGCCGAAATCCTGTCGCCGGGGCGGGCAAAGACGCCGACGGGGACCGCCTCCATGATGGCGCGCCAGCTGCCCCACTGATGCAGTTGCGCCAGATTGTCGGCCCCCATGAGCCAGACAAAGCGCACACCGGGATAGATCGACTGAAGCACAGCGATGGTATCGGCCGTCCGCCGTGTTCCAATTTGCGCTTCAAGGGCTGTCACCCGAACCTTCGGGTGCTGCATGACCTCACGGGCCGCGAGCAGCCGATCTTCCAGGCTCGCGGGCTGCCTGCGCTTGAGCGGATTGCCGGGCGACACGAGCCACCAGACCTGATCAAGCCCGAACCGTTTGAGCGCCTCGCGCGTAATGCGGACATGGCCCTCATGCGCCGGATCAAATGATCCGCCGAGAAGGCCTATGGCCTGACCCCGCTTTGCGTATGGAAACCCCTGCACTTTCGCCTCCGCCTTTTCCCTTTCTGGCGCAAAACCGCGCCATTGGGAATGTCGCTCAAGCCTCAGCGGCCCAGCGACGAAAGGCCTCTTCGTCGGCAAGCCTGTCGATTGCTGCCAGCTCCTCCTTCGTGAAATCCAGATGCCTCACCGCCCCAGCACAATCTACTACCTGCTCGGGGCGCGAGGCGCCGATAAGGGCGCTGGTAATGCCGCCCTGACGCAAGACCCAGGCAATCGCCATCTGCGCCAGCGTTTGCCCACGCGCGGCCGCGATATCATTCAACCCGTTCAGCGCGGCGATAGCTTTGGCCGAGATCATCTTGGGATCAAGGCTCTTGCCCTGCGTGGCGCGGCTGCCTTCGGGGATGCCCGCAAGGTATTTTCCGGTCAGCATCCCCTGTGCCAAGGGCAGAAAGGCGATGGACCCGATCCCCAGCTCGCGCAGCGTCTCTTTCAGGCCATCGCGCTCGACCCAGCGGTCGATCATGTTGTAGGACGGCTGATGGATCACGCAGGGCGTTCCCAGATCGCGAAGGATTGCAGCGGCGCGGCGGGTCTGTTCGCTGTTGTAGGACGAAATCCCGGCATAAAGCGCGCGCCCCGACCGCACGATATGATCCAAAGCACCCATCGTTTCCTCCAAGGGCGTCTCGGGATCAAAACGGTGAGAATAGAAGATATCAACATAATCGAGACCCAGCCGCTTCAGCGATTGGTCGCAAGAGGCGATCAGGTATTTGCGGCTGCCCCATTCCCCATAGGGGCCGTCCCACATCAGATAGCCCGCTTTGGAGGATATGATCAGCTCGTCTCGATAGCCCTTGAAATCGGTCGCAAGAATTTCACCAAAGGCCTGTTCCGCCGAACCCGGGGGCGGGCCATAGTTGTTGGCTAGATCGAAATGGGTGATCCCATTGTCAAAAGCCGTCTGGCAGATCGCGCGTTTGTTTTGATCGTCAAAGTCGTTGCCGAAGTTGTGCCAAAGCCCGAGGCTGATCGCCGGCAGTTTCAGCCCAGACGCCCCGCAGCGGCGGTAGATCATCTTGGAATAGCGGTCTGGCGCGGGTTTGTAGCTCATGTGTGCTCCGGGGGGCTAGCGATTCAGCCGAATTGTGAAGGGCGTCGCCGCCAAATGACAGCGCAAACATGCGTCTGGCTAGATCACCGCGGCCCGAACCCAACATTGGTGCGCGGACGCTGCCCATACCAAATGGCCCGCCAATCATTGCAGCGCAAAACACTCTGAACCCTGCATTGCCCTTAGGCGGCCACATCGCTAGATAGAGCCGATCTTCTGACAGGGACGACTCTCATGGCCTCTTACCAGTACGTTTACTTCATGGACGGCGTGTCCAAGACCTATCCCGGCGGCAAGAAGGTCTTTGAAAACATCCGCCTCAACTTCCTTCCGGGCGTCAAGATCGGCGTCGTCGGCGTCAACGGCGCGGGCAAATCCTCGCTTTTGAAGATTATGGCCGGGATGGACAAGGATTTCAGCGGCGAGGCCTGGGCGGCCGAGGGCGCCAAGGTCGGCTACCTGCCGCAGGAACCGCAGCTTGATGAGAGCAAGACCGTGCGCGAGAACGTCATGGAAGGCGTGGCCGCCAAGAAGGCGATCCTCGATCGTTATAACGAGCTCGCCATGAACTATTTGGACGAGACCGCCGACGAGATGGCCCAGCTGCAGGACGAGATCGACAGCCAGAACCTGTGGGATCTCGACGCGCAGATCGACGTTTCGCTAGAGGCGCTGCGCTGCCCGCCCGACGATGCGATGCCCGCCAACCTCTCGGGCGGCGAGCGCCGCCGCGTGGCGCTGTGCAAGCTTCTTCTCGAAGCGCCCGATATGCTCCTTCTCGACGAACCGACCAACCACCTCGACGCCGAGACAATCGCTTGGCTCCAGCAGCACCTGATCGACTACAAGGGCACGATCTTGATCGTCACCCACGACCGCTATTTTCTTGACGATATCACCGGCTGGATCCTCGAGCTCGACCGTGGCCGTGGCATTCCCTACGAGGGCAACTATTCGGCGTGGCTGGAACAAAAGGCCAAGCGCCTTGAACAAGAGGCCCGCGAAGACAAGTCCAAGCAAAAGACGCTGGAGCGCGAACTTGAGTGGATGCGGCAGGGCGCCAAGGCCCGCCAAGCCAAGCAAAAGGCCCGTATCGACCGCTATAACGAGCTGGCCGATCAGTCCGAGCGCGAAAGGATCACCCGCGCCCAGATCGTGATCCCCAACGGCCCGCGCCTTGGCGGCAAGGTCATCGACGTGAACGGCCTCGCCAAGCACATGGGCGACAAGCAGCTGATCGAGGATCTGTCGTTCGATCTGCCGCCGGGTGGCATCGTCGGCGTGATCGGCCCCAACGGCGCAGGTAAATCGACGCTGTTCCGGATGCTCACCGGTCAGGAAAAGCCCGATGCCGGCACCATCGAATATGGCGACACGGTCAAGCTCAGCTACGTCGATCAAAGCCGCGATGCGCTCGATCCCAACAAGACCGTCTGGGAAGAGATTTCCGGCGGGGCCGAGCTCATCAACCTTGGCGATGCCGAGGTCAACAGCCGCGCCTATTGCTCGTCGTTCAACTTCAAGGGCGGCGATCAGCAGAAGAAGGTGGGCCTCCTGTCGGGCGGTGAACGCAACCGCGTCCATATGGCCAAGCTTCTGAAATCGGGCGGCAACGTGTTGCTCCTCGACGAACCGACGAACGACCTCGACGTTGAAACCCTGCGCGCCCTTGAAGACGCGCTGATGGATTTCGCCGGCTGCGCCGTTGTCATCTCGCACGACCGCTTCTTCCTTGACCGGATCTGTACCCACATCCTCGCCTTCGAGGGCGACGCCCATGTGGAATGGTTCCAAGGCGACTTTAGCGCCTATGAGGAAGACAAGAAGCGCCGTCTGGGGCCGGATGCGCTCGAGCCGAAGCGGCTGAAGTATAAGAAGTTTACGAGGTAGGTCGCCTCGGTTGTTCGGCCGCGCCTTTTGGTGGTGGCCGAACATTTTCCGATTCCCCTTGCTTTATCGTCGGCGCCGCCCCATATGGGGATGGCTAACGATCTTCTATTCGACCCTCTGTTTTCCTTTACCGGCACGCAGTCCTCGATCCAGACGTGACTTCGCCGGGCCATTGCATTCTGCGGATGGCATTGAAAACAAAGGAATCTTCACATGGCCACTGGCACCGTGAAATGGTTTAACACCACCAAAGGCTTCGGCTTTATTGCTCCCGATGGCGGCAAAAAAGACGTCTTCGTCCACATCTCTGCCGTCGAGCGTTCGGGCCTGACCGGTCTGAAAGACGACCAGAAAGTCGAATTCGACATCGAAGCCGGCCGTGACGGCCGCGAATCGGCGATCAACCTCAAGCTGGCCTAATCCAGCTTCTGATCGCAGAAATAGCGCCCGGATCGAAAGATCCGGGCGTTTTTCGTTTCACCGGCCTAGCTGGCCCATTGGATGATTGCGGTGGCCGGAACAGCGCCCGACTGGCGCTTGGCCTCACGGCCGCCCGCGAATTTCACCATAGTCGGGATGCCGCGGATGCCATAGCGCTGGCCGGCAGCGGGCTCGGCTTCGGTGTTGAGCTTCACAAGCCGCGCCTTGCCCTTCATGGCACCAGCGGCCTTGGAAAACTCGGGCGCCATCATCCGGCAGGGGCCGCACCACGGCGCCCAGAAATCCACTACAAGCGGCAAATCATCGTTGCGCGCGGCTTTCTCGAGCGTGCGCAGATCGATCTCGACGGCCTTTTCGGTGACCAGATGCGCGCCACAAGAGGCGCATTTGGGCGCAGCGTCGAGCTTGTCGGCGGGCACGCGGTTGACCTGACCGCAATCAAAGCAGGTGACTTTCAGTCCAGACATGATCCACTCCTGAAATATATCTCACTTTCAAGATATATCTTGAGTGACCGCAAAACAAGGGGTCAGGCGAGTTCTGTTTCTTCGCCCGTGCGGCCAAGCTTGTGGACCGGGGCCATGGCCGACACGACAAGCGCGTCAACAGGTTTGCCCCTGTCAAATCTGAGGACGTCGGGGCGGATCACCAGATCGACGAACCCCGCCTGCCCAAGCAGATCGCGCAAATAGCTTTCCGAATGGGCATAGCGGCGCGATTCGCCGAGGGAAAAGCCTTCGCCAGCGAAGGTTTCGACCGTGAAGGCAAAGACCCCACCCGGCGCCAGCGACCCCGCGACCCAGCCGACAAGGCGCTCCATCGCGCCAATATAGATCAAAACATCGGCGGCAAGGATCGTATCCCAGCGCTGATCGGTGATCTGAAGCGTGTTCAAGTCGCGTTTGTCGAGGAAGTCATAGACCTTCTTCGCCTTGGCCTGTCGGAGCATCGCGGCCGATATGTCCCAGCCCTCAATGGTGGCGGCCCGCTCTCGCAAAGCCGCACCCATCAGGCCGGTGCCGCAGCCCAGATCAAGAACCCGGCCAAGCCTCTCTGGCAAAGCCCCCGCCAAAATCTCGGGCCCGCGATAGCCGAGCTTACCGACGAGCGATGCATCGAAGCGTAGGGCATAGTCATCGAACAGCCCTTCGACATAGGCCGAGGGCATCCGTTCAATGACCGGCACCTTTCTCAGAAGATCACGCCGCAGTCCTGCGCCCAAAGCTCCTTCCGGATCAAGCTCGCTCGCGCGCTGGTAAGCGTCGATCGCAACATCCTCGCGCCCAGCCGCTTCGGCCATTTCCCCGAGCCGAAGCCAACCCACGGCCCATCCTGGGACCAGTGGCATCGTCTCGGCCATGAGATCGGCGGCGGCCGCGGCATCGCCATCCGCCAAGAACCCTTCGGCAAATGTAAGCCTGCGATCTATCCGCGGATCGCCGGAAGACATCTCGATTTTCGGCATGAGTCACCTCTAGAACCACCAGTCAGACACAGGAGGAGAAGAGGAACTAGGACAGGGGCTGTCGCATTTCACGCGCTGTAAGTAAGGGAATTCGCGCCATTTCTTCCTTCGACTGCGCAAAGTCAAGCGCTCGCAATTTTTCTTGATTTGAAAAGCCGACTTTTTCATATTCGCGGCGCGAGTTACCTCTGATCTACACTGTCTCCGATATCGGCCCAGTCTTCGATCTAGCACTGACGAGCCGATCCGCTGCATTCCGCGAGCGGCAAACTATGGAGACGACGGATGGCCACTGGCACCGTGAAATGGTTCAACACCACCAAAGGCTATGGATTCATTGCTCCCGATGGCGGCGGCAAGGATGTGTTTGTTCACATCTCTGCGGTCGAGCGTTCGGGCCTGACCGGCCTCAAAGACAATCAGAAAGTTAGCTACGAGCTGTCGGCTGGCCGTGATGGCCGCGAGTCGGCGATCGAACTCAAGCTGCTCTGATTTGCTTTTGGCGAAGGCGCCGAGCCTTCGCCTATTCCTCGCGCAAGAGCTCGAGAACGGCGGGGCCGATGGCCCCGACGATGAGTTTTACACCCTCGGTATTGGGGTGAAGGCCATCGGGCTGCATATAGGCCGCGCGCGCCTCGCTGATTTCGGCGGCCGTCGTTAGCCCTTCGAAAAAGTCCGGAAAGAGCGCAACGCCATATTCGGCGGCAAGCTCGGAATACATCGCCTCGAATTCCGCGCGATAGTCGGGCCCGTAATTGTTGGCGACCTCGATGCCCACGAGCAAGACCCTGACATTCGTTTCAGCGGCAGATGCGAGGATACCTGACAGGTTTTCGCGGCTGGCAGCAGGATCAAGGCCACGCAGGAAATCGTTCCCCCCAAGAGCCACGATCATCGCGTCCACATCCCCGCCGCCCAGCGTCCAACCCACACGCGCGAGCCCGCCTGCCGTGGTATCGCCGGAGACGCCAGCATTTATCACTGTCACATCGACGCCCTTTTCGTCGAGCCAGGCCTGAAGCTGAGGGACAAACCCTTCCTCAACACTCAGGCCATAGCCTTGAGTCAGGCTGTCGCCCAGCGCCACAAGGGTTTGAGGCTGTGCTTGAGCCGTCGTGGCAGTCAACAAGACGAGAGCAAGGTTGCGGAGAAGCTTCCCAACCCCATATCCAAGTGACGAACTATTCATAAAGGCCCCTGACATGACCGAACCCGTCTTTTCCCTTTCTGATACCGCGCTTTCGCTTAAGGGGAATGCCGGAATGGTCGATATCCTCAAAGGAATCTCACTCGAGGTCCGACAAGGGGAAACTCTGGGGCTCGTTGGCCCTAGCGGTTCGGGCAAATCATCGCTCCTTATGCTTATGGGCGGCCTTGAAAGGGCCACTGGCGGGCGCGTTATGGCGCTTGGCCAAGACCTCACTTCGATGAACGAGGATCAGCTGGCCCGCTTCCGCAGAGACAATATGGGGATCGTCTTTCAATCCTTCCACCTCATTCCGACGATGACCGCGCTCGAAAACGTGGCAACGCCGCTAGAACTTGCCGGCGTGCCCGATGCCTTTGAGCGCGCGGCCGAAGAACTGGCGGCGGTCGGCCTTGCCGGACGAGCCGGCCATTTCCCAAGCCAGATGTCGGGCGGTGAGCAACAGCGTGTGGCACTGGCCCGCGCGGCCGCGCCGAGGCCGCGCATCCTTTTGGCCGATGAGCCCACCGGCAACCTCGACGAGGCGAATGGCGGGGCGATCATCGATCTTCTGCTCGACCTTCGCGACAAGCACGGGGCGACCCTCGTGATGGTGACACATGCGCCCGAACTCGCCCGCCGCTGCGACCGGGTGATCCGCCTGCGCGATGGCCGCCTCGAACGGGAAGAGGCGCTGGCGTGAGTTTTCCCATCGCAATTCGCATCGCGCGGCGTGAGTTGCGCGCGGGCCTGAGCGGCTTTCGTGTTTTCCTTGCCTGCCTCGCGCTCGGTGTCGCCGCAATTGCGGCCGTTGGAACGGTCCGCTCCTCGATCGGGGCCGGGCTTGCTGCCGAAGGGGCGGCCATGCTCGGAGGCGATGCAGAGGTGAGTTTTACCTATCGCTTTGCGCGCGCCGAAGAGCGGACCCTGTTGGATGAAATCTCTGACAATGTCTCGGAGACAGTCGATTTCCGCTCTTTGGCTGCTGTCTCCCTGCCTGACGGCACCTCGGACAGGGCGCTGACACAGGTTCGCGCAGTCGACAGTGCCTATCCCCTGATCGGCGCAGTCACATTGACGCCAGAGATGCCCCTTTCCGATGCCCTGGCAGGCACTGACGGGCTGCCTGGTGCTGTCATGGAATCCGCTCTGGCCGATCGCCTCGGTCTCGCGCCCGGCGACAGTTTCACCCTCGGCCTGCAGGAATTCACCCTCAGCGCCATCCTAACCCGCTATCCCGACAACAGCTCCGCCGGTTTCGGCCTTGGTCCGCGCACCATTGTGTTGACCGATAGCCTTGCAAACTCGGGCCTGATCAAAGAGGGCACCCTTTTCTCGACTGCCTACCGTCTCGACCTAGCAGATGGCGCCGATCTCGCAGCTCTCAAGGCCCGCGCCGAAGCGGAGATGGACGGCGGCGGGATGAGGTGGCGCGATTCCAGCGATTCCTCGGGAGCCGAGCGTTTCGTCGAGCGGATCGGCGCCTTTCTGATCCTCGTCGGCCTTTCGGGCCTTGCCGTGGGCGGCGTTGGCGTATCCGCCGCGGTGCGAGCTTATCTGGCGGGCAAGACCGGCGTGATCGCCACTCTCAAAACATTGGGGGCCTCGCGCGGCACGATCTTTTCCGTCTATGCCCTGCAAATTGGCCTTCTGGCCGCCGTTGGCATCGTCGCGGGCCTCATTCTGGGGGGCGGCATCCCTGTCCTTCTCGCGCCTGCGATAGAAGCGCGCCTGCCGGTTCCGGCGATCTTTGCAATCTATCCGCGGCCTCTTCTTGAAGCGGCCCTCTATGGCAGCCTGACCGCCGCGATCTTTACCCTCTGGCCCCTTGCTCGAACGGAACAGGTGCGCGCTGCCGCCCTCTTCCGGGATGCCTTTGCTTCGGGCAAGCCGCTGCCGGCCGGTCGCTATCTCGTCCTGACCGCGCTCCTTTTAACCCTACTGGTGGGATCTGCGGCCTATCTCTCGGGCACGCCGACGCTCGCCCTTTGGACTGCAGTAGGCATTGCCGCGGCCCTGCTTGCCTTGATCCTTGCTGCTCTGGCCACGCGAGCTCTCTCCCGTCGCGCGATGCCGACCGCGCGCGGCTTTCCCGCGCTGCGCCTTGCCCTCGGCGCAATCGGTGCCCGCAATGGCGAAACCGTTGCCGTCGTCCTGTCGCTTGGCCTTGGCCTTGCCGTGCTCGCGGGCATCGGCCAGATTGACGGCAACCTCCGCGGTGCCTTTTCCGAAGAGCTGCCGGAGGTCGCGCCCTCTTATTTCTTCGTCGATATCCAACCCGACCAGATTGGTGGCTTCAAGGATCGGCTCGCCGACAATCGCGATGTCAGCAAGATCGAAGCCGCGCCGATGCTGCGCGGGATCATAACCGAGATCAACGGACAGCCCGCCAAAGAGGTCGCCGGGGATCACTGGGTCCTGCATGGCGACCGCGGCGTGACCTATTCCGCCAACATCCCCGAGAACACCCGACTGACCGAAGGCGAATGGTGGTCTGAGGATTATGCAGGCCCGCCGCTCGTGAGCTTTTCCGCCGCCGAGGCGCAAGAGATTGGCCTCAAGATCGGCGACGAGATCACCGTGAATATCCTCGGCCGCGACCTCACGGCCACGATCGCAAGCTTCCGCGAAGTTGTCTTTCAGACCGCTGGCATCGGTTTTGTCATGTCGCTCAACCCTTCGGCCCTTGCCGGGGCGCCGCACAGCTGGATTGCCACGGTCTATTCCACGCCAGAGGCGGAAGGGCCCATTTTGCGCGAGATGGCCAGTGCCTATCCCAACATCACGGCTTTTCGCATCCGCGACGCCATCGCCCGCATGATGGAGATCGTTGAAGGTATCTCTGCCGGTGTTCGCGTCGGTGCTGGGGTCACATTGGTCACAGGGTTTCTTGTCCTGATCGGTGCAGCAGCAGCGGGTGAGCGGGCGCGCACATTCGAAGCTGCGATCCTCAAGACCCTCGGCGCGAGCCGGGCCAGAATCCTCTTCAGCTTCGCCTTGCGGTCTGCGATCCTTGGCGCCACGGCTGGTGGCGTGGCCCTCGCCGCGGGAATTAGCGGCGCCTATGCGATCATGGTTTATGTGATGGAGGGCGATTTTCATGTGATCTGGGCCAATGTCGCCTGGATCATCGGCGGCGGCATTGTCATCTCGACACTTGCGGGCCTCGGCTTTTCGCTTCGCGCCATGGCGGCACGGCCCGCTCAGGTCTTGAGAGCGCAGGAATGACCCATCCGCGCTTTTTCGGCTACGGCAGCCTCGTCAACCTTGCAACCCACGATTACCCCGATGCACGGCCTGCACGGATCAAGGGCTGGCGGCGTGTCTGGCGACACACGACCCTTCGGCCCGTCGCATTTTTATCGGTCGAACCCTGTGACTTGACGGATCTGTATGGTGTTACCGCCTCGGTTCCCGGGGGCGACTGGGCCGCGCTCGACGCCCGTGAATATGCCTACCGGCGGCAAGACGTCACCCACCAGATCGATCCGCCAGAGCGACCTGTGTCGATCTATGCTGTCGATCCAGCACACGAAAGCGCCGAAACCGGGCAGGGCCCGATCCTGCTGAGCTATGTGGATGTGGTGGTGCAGGGCTACTTGCGCCTGTTTGGGAAAGAAGGCGCTGGCGATTTCTTTGCCACGACACACAACTGGGATATCCCGATCCTCAACGACCGTGCGGCGCCGATCTACCCGCGCCACCAGAGGCTCGAGAAACAAGAGATAGAGTTTGTCGACGAGGCGCTTGCGCGCCTCGGCTGCCGGGTTACTAAAGCCGAGGCTTGACCTGCATCAGCGCCATAACGTCGGCCATCTCCGGCCCGCGCTCGCGCCCGGTTACGGCCTTGCGCAGCGGCATGAAAAGCTGCTTGCCCTTGCGGCCAGACGCCTCTTTCACAGCATTCGACCAGTTGGCCCAAGTCTGATCGTCATAGGGCGGCTCGCCCAGCATCCCGAGTGCCGCCTCAATGAACTCGGCATCCTCGGCATCGACCACCGCCGGCGTGCCGTCGCGGAACAGCTCCCACCACGGGCCCATGTCCGACAGATAGGTGATGTTTTCGCGCACAACCGACCAGAATTTCTCGGCCAGCTCCGCCGGAACGCCCAAGCCCGCGACCATGCCTGCCACTTCGGCAAAAGGCTTGGACGCATTGACCCGCGCGGTCATCGGCTCAAGGTCGGCCGGATCGAACTTGGTCGGCGCCGCGCCAAATTTGCTCACGTCGAAGCCATCGACCACTTCCTGAACCGTCGTGCGCAGCTCGATCGGATCCGACGAGCCGAGCCGCGACATGAGCGAGAGGATCGCCATCGGCTCGATGCCCTGCGCGCGCAGGTCTTTCAAAGACAGGTTGCCCAGCCGCTTCGACAGTTTCTCGCCATCGGGACCAGTCAGAAGCGAATGGTGGGCAAAGCTCGGCACCGCGCCGCCCAGCGCCTTGATAATCTGGATTTGGGTGGCGGTGTTGGTCACATGATCGGCGCCGCGCACGATATCCGT